>JAWXBP010000020.1 GCA_034440135.1 Planctomycetia bacterium | reverse complement strand
CCAGCATGCGTTCCAGTTCGGCCAGGTCGCTGGCCGCCGAGCGCGGGATCGTGATTCCGGTGCGGAATGACTCCGGAGCAGATCGCAATCGCTTCGATGCCTTGGCGCACGACGGTGCCGTCGTCGCTTCCGGCGACAACCTGCCGCACAGCGTGAATCGTCCAGGTGGAGAAGGTCAGCAGCTCCCGTTCCTGATCCTTCGTGGCGATGCTGTTCGCCGTCTTGAACCAGCCGCCGATTACTGAATACGATGCGGCGTTCGGCGAAGAAGTTGCAGGAGAACGCCGTGCGCGAAGCCCCTTCGACCATCTGTTTGAAGCGACTGCGCGGAATCACTTCGGCATGAATGTTGACGCCGTTCTCGACAGGGATACGAAAAATCCGTTCGTCGTTGCCGTCGCTGCGCAGGCGGCGCGTGACGCCGTCAGCCGCAATGATCCAGAGACTGAGCGATCTCGGCGCCAAATGGTGTCCGCTGACAAGCTACCGACCAGCACCGCGGCCAGCACGTAGCGATCCTCGGCAAGCCGATCGATCAACTGATCCAGCGCGGCCTGAAACCGTGCCACCTTTTCGGAATCAGATTCGTCGGCCACCGGAATTCCTTCGCGTGGTCTGCAGGCGTGGACAAGCGGGCTATTCGAATTCGCAACACAACTGCCGTGCTGTGCAACCCCGCCGCAACCCGCGCGAGTATTCTATCGTCGTGTGATGCGCACAAGCAAGCGAACCTGCAAGGCGTTGATCGGTCTACGGCAATACGCCAAGGTCTGAAACTCTCACCTCCCTAGATTGTCGCGTCGGGCGGCTGGCGGTACGATTTGTGCCATGGGAGTCGGTCGGGCGCGGTGGGAACTGGCGATCAACACGCCAGCTCATTGGTCATCACCGCGGTTGGTCGACTTCGATGGCACCTGGCCCATCGGTCCGCAAAAATCGCTGGCGGGTGAACAGTGTAATGTTCATCCTTCCGAGCGCGCTCAAGGAGAAATCTCATGGCAGCCGACACGCAAACTCGCTTCAAACATGCTGCTGGCGGCGGCACGTCGGACCGCGACTGGTGGCCGAACCAGTTGAGGGTCGACTTATTGCGTCAGCACTCCTCCAAGTCCGATCCGATGGGCGAGGATTTTTGTTACGCGGAAGCGTTCAAGAGTCTCGACCTCGCGGCGGTGAAGCAGGATCTCGCGGCGTTGATGACCGACTCGCAGGATTGGTGGCCCGCGGACTTTGGCCACTACGGTCCGTTGTTCATTCGTATGGCGTGGCACTCGGCCGGCACTTACCGGACCGGAGACGGTCGTGGCGGCGGAGGCCGGGGCCAGCAGCGTTTCGCGCCGCTCAACAGTTGGCCGGACAATGTAAGCCTCGACAAGGCGCGCCGGCTGCTGTGGCCCATCAAGCAAAAGTACGGCCGCCAGATTTCCTGGGCCGACTTGATGATCCTGACCGGCAACGTCGCACTGGAAACGATGGGTTTCAAGACCTTCGGTTTCGGCGGCGGACGCGAGGATGTCTGGGAGCCGGATCTGGACGTTTATTGGGGCGCGGAAACGACATGGCTGGGGGGCGATGTTCGCTACAAACATGGTTCTGAGGGAGTGGAAAAAGCGGGCGGCGTGTTGGTGTCTGACGACAAGGCCGACGGGCAAATGCACGGACGCAAGTTGGAAAATCCGCTGGCCGCGGTGCAGATGGGCCTGATTTACGTCAATCCCGAAGGTCCGGACGGCAATCCGGATCCAGTTGCCGCGGCGCATGACATCCGGGAGACGTTCGAGCGCATGGCTATGAACGACGAGGAAACGGTCGCCCTCATCGCCGGCGGGCATTCTTTCGGCAAGACGCACGGCGCCGCGCCGGCGACTCACGTGGGCGTCGAACCGGAAGCGGCTTGCCTCACGGAGCAGGGGCTCGGCTGGCGGAACGACTTCGGCACGGGCGCCGGGGGCGACGCGATCACCAGCGGTCTGGAAGTCACTTGGACCACGACGCCGACGAAATGGAGCAATAACTTCTTCGAGAACCTGTTCGGCTACGAATGGGAGCTTACGAAGAGCCCGGCCGGCGCTAACCAATGGACGCCCAAGAACGGCGCCGGGGCGGGCACCGTGCCGCATGCACATGATGCCTCGAAGCGGATCGCTCCGTCGATGCTGACGACGGACCTGGCGCTGCGTTTTGACCCGGCCTACGAGAAAATCTCGCGGCGTTTTTTGGAGAATCCGAGCCAGCTTGCCGAAGCGTTCGCGCGCGCGTGGTTCAAATTGACGCATCGCGACATGGGCCCGCGTGTGCGTTACCTCGGTCCGGAAGTCCCTCAGGAAGAACTCATCTGGCAGGACCCCATTCCCGCCGTGAATCATCCCTTGATCGACGCGCAGGATATTGCTGCGCTCAAGAGCAAGATCCTGGCCTCCGGGCTGCCTGTCTCGCAGCTTGTGGCGACGGCCTGGGCGTCGGCGTCCACGTTCCGCGGTTCCGACATGCGCGGCGGCGCGAACGGTGCGCGGGTTCGGCTGGCGCCGCAGAAGAATTGGGAAGTCAACCAACCCGCTCAATTGGCTACGGTGCTGAAGACTCTGGAAGACATCCAGAGCGCGTTCAACAGTGCGCAGCCGGGCGGCAAGAAGGTCTCGCTGGCGGACCTGATCGTGTTGGCCGGTTGCGCTGCAGTTGAGCAAGCGGCCAAGAACGCCGGGCATGACGTCGCGGTTCCATTTGCGCCGTGGCGCATGGACGCCTCGCAGGAACAGACCGATGTGGAATCCTTCGAAGTGCTGGAACCGATTGCGGACGGATTCCGCAACTACCTTAAGGGGAAGTACACCGTCCCGGCCGAAACGTTACTGATCGACAAGGCGCAATTGTTGACGTTGACCGCGCCCGAAATGACGGTATTGTTGGGCGGCCTCCGCGTTCTGAACACCAACGCCGGCCAGGTTCGCCACGGCGTCTTCACCAAACGGCCCGAAGCGCTGACCAACGATTTCTTCATCAACTTGCTCGACATGCGAACACAGTGGAAGCCGGTCTCGTCCGACGCCGACGTGTTTGAAGGGCGCGATTGCAAATCCGGCGAGCTGAAGTGGACCGGCACGCGCGTCGACTTGATCTTCGGTTCGAACTCCCAACTCCGGGCCGTGGCCGAAGTCTACGGAAGTTCCGACGCGGAGAAGAAGTTCGTGCAAGACTTTGTCGCGGCCTGGACCAAGGTGATGAACCTGGATCGCTTTGACCGCGCCTAGTCAAAGCGCCGGAAGAAAACACTCGACCCATGAAAAACCGGAGCCGGCGCATTCGCCAGCTCCGGCTTTACTTCTCACGGTCGCTTAGTGAAGTGTCGTTACTTCTGAGGCGATTCCATGGCCCGCTTGCGCTGTTCGCGAATTTGGTTAATCGTCTTTTCCACAACGTTGGCCGGATTGAAGCTCGGCGGGAAGCGTAGGTCAGGGACGGACGCACTCGTCCCCAAGGCAGGACGCAAGTCTATATCCGCGAAGCTCGGAAGTGCCACCATTCACTACCTCGTTTGGGTGGACGATTAAAGCGAATTCGTGGCATTGTGCAGCGCCTAAGATTATCCAGTTGTCGGGTCAATGCCCCTCGCGCCCGCCCGCGAACGCGGAGGCAAGATCGCCGTTTTTGCTGGGTAACTCACGACAGGGGACATGAGCGCTACACTTTTCGACCGACCATCGGCGACCCGCCAAACGCTGCACTATTCGAGCGCCGCTTTCAGACGGTATCCGCTTCAGTAACTGGCGGCGGTTCACCAAAAGCGCGGGAGAACCAAATTGGAGCGCCGAATGACATCGTCGCCGCTTTTTCTTTGCGGCGCATGTTCCGCGATCAGCAGAGGGTTGTGGTAAGCTTCAGTCGGATTGACACTTGCATTCTCCATAGTCCACGGCTCCCCCATCTGGATAAGGCCCGCCATGTGGCTAAGAAACGCGCGCTTCCAACGCCTCATCGGCGGTGGCGTCCTGGAGCGAATCTCGATCGGGACCGTGGCGACGCTAGAGCTGCTGGGTCTCGTCGGCCATAAGGATCCGGCGATTGTGCGTTTGATCCGCCAGGTACGCCGTGAGCGGCGTTGGTTGGTAACGGCCAATGAAGCCTTTTTGGTGTACTCCCTGGCGCGATCAACTGCCAAGTTGTCGGGCAGCATGGCCGAGGTGGGTGTGTACCAGGGAGGCTCCGCCAAGATGATCTGCGAGGCAAAAGGGGAAACCCCCTTGCATTTGTTCGATACGTTTGAGGGCCTGCCGGAATCGAGTGCGGCCGACAATCACGTACATGTCCCTGGCCAATACGCATGCAGTCTGGGCTCGGTGCGAACGTATTTGAGCGGTTACTCTAACGTGCATTTTCACAAAGGTCGCTTTCCCGATGGCACCCTGCCACTCGCGAACGCTAGGTTTTCTTTCGTCCATTTCGATGTCGACTTGTACCAGAGCACTCTCGATTGCCTCCGGTTCTTCTACGAGCGGATGCTCCCTGGCGGAGTCATGCTGTCGCATGATTACTCGATCCTGGCCGGAGTGCGACAGGCATTTGCCGAGTTCCTGGCTGATAAGGCGGAAGAACTGGTTGAGTTGCCAAGCACTCAGTGTCTGGTGATCAAGCTGTAGTGGCTCGCTTTGCTGATGCCGTACGGGCCTTCCGCCGCGCCGTCGGCACGCCTGGTCTTGGCGTGTTTACGAGAAATGAGTGTGTGCGGCGTTCGAGTGGGCGAAGCCACCTGCGAGTGCTTTGCCGCAATCAACGAAGCCTACCGACAGATGAAAATAGAAGCCACAATCAGTTTGACAAACTGCCTGGCAGTGTATGTCATTGGCGGTGCCGGGCAATCAGTTTGCGTCTGTGTAGCCAATATGTAGCCAAAGGGGCACACGTCTAAGAACAAATTGGACAATCGTGGACAAATGCTTTCCCCGCAACTAGGCCACGGTGTACGACTTAGAACGATCCTGGACGTCCGTGGAACATGCCACGTCGCAACTGGAAATGTGGTGCCGGGTAACCGGTTGTGGGTTCGAGCCCCATGCCCTCCGCCTGACGTAAGTCCGCGTAACTCAAAGAGTTGCACGGACTTTTTTTGTTGCTCTAACCGCATCTCGCAGCCCGTTTTTGGGCGTTCGTGTAGCCAATTTGTAGCCAAGTCGGGATGTTCTGCGCAACGGACGTGCCTGGACGGCGGTGGATGTTGGCGGACGAGTGGTTTTGGCTATAGGACGGATGTGGCTGGATAATGGCGAACCTTGGGCGGCGTAACACACGTCTATAACGGGGTGACCAGCCACGAATTCCTGTACCACCCGTTATGAAGGTAACGTTGGGGTAAGACCGCTGTGCTGCTGGAGCGGAGGGATGGGCCTCGGCGACGGCGCAGCCGTCGCCGAGGCCCATCCCTGAGCGGATGCAGAACCGGGGGATGGCGGAGAGGTGCGGACCTAGTAGAAGTTCATCACTCGGGGCGTCTGGAACGGCGACGACGTGTTGGCTGAGATGCGGCGTGACATTGCCTCGCGTTCTTCACGCCGCATGGAAGCGATTCAGCGCGGGCGAAGGAAAGCGTGACGTCCTTGGTCAAGCCGCTTGGATCTGTCGCCCGCACCGTGATCGGCACATCCATAAAATTGCTGGCGCCGGCGAACTCGATCAGGAGTGTTCGTGGAATACCAGAGGTGATTGAAACAGCATCAAAGTAGCTCGCCGACCCTCCCACGCTTTGAATACCGTACGCCAGCGCGCTATTGGCGTCCTGGGCGTCCTAGAATATGCCGAACAGATCAACTTCGGTGCGCGGCACCGTCGTCGTGACAATGATGTCGGTCGAAATACCGCATTCGGTAGTCGGAGTCATGCTCGGCCAAAAGCCCGCGGCAGGGTTCATGTTCCGTGGGAAACATGGGGGGCGCTGCCTTCCTCGGAGCCGGTCATCGGTCGCTCACTTTCCTGCTTGCGACCGATGGCCGGCGCATGCGAAGGCAGCGTTGCCTTTGTTGGTGAAGTCGGAGGGAGTGAGCTTTGAGCCTAACTCACTAAAATCCCCGAAGAACCACGTTGTCTTTCGCCAGGCGCTGCGTCACCGGCGCATTTCCGTACACGATCCCACTATGCGGCAGATGCTGCGCGAAATCGGGCATTCGCTGTGTAGCATTGCCATCTTCGGACTCGTCACGATCGTAATCGCTTTTGCGGCTCTGACAAATTCCGTTCAACGTATTCGGACATTGCGAATACAAGATTTTCCCGGGCAGCTTCTTGCACAACCCCTTGGGCCGCGTGCTCAATTCCGTGACTCATCATGGATTGCACCATGAAAAATACCGAGCACACTTCGGCCTCTACTTCAACATCAGGGATCGCCTGATGGGAACGAATCTTCCAGAGTATGAGCGGCGCTTCGCAATGGCAACCACGCGTGAACCATGGCATGCGGATCATGTTCCAGAATCACCTGGAGCGGTCACCGACTTGACTGAGGAATGCAGCGTTCAGGCCAATACTTCGCGGATGACGTTCCCACCGTTGATCGTGGCTCGTTCGTCGCGGCCATTGTGGAGGTAGGTCAAACGCTGATGATCGAGCCCCAGGCAATGCAGGATCGTGGCGTGAATGTCATGCACGTGGACGCGACCGTCGATGGCGTAGAGGCCGATTTCGTCGGTCGCGCCGTACGTGACGCCGCCGCAGATGCCGCCGCCGGCCATCCACATGGTAAAGCCGTAAGGATTGTGATCGCGCCCATTGCCGCTTTCGCTCATCGGCGTGCGTCCAAACTCGCCGCCCCAAATGACCAGCGTGGAGTCCAATAGGCCGCGGCGTTTCAAATCGCGCAGCAAGCCGGCAATCGGCCGGTCTGATTCACGGCAGTGAAGGCTGTGATTTCCTTCGACATTCGCATGGGCGTCCCACTTGCTGCCGGCGCCAAAGTACAGTTGCACGAAGCGCACACCGCGCTCGACCATGCGGCGTGCGAGTAAGCAGTTGCGGCCGTTATGTTCCGTCTCCGGTTGATCCATCCCGTAGAGTTGGAGCGTCTCCGCGGTTTCGCCGGCCAAGTCGACTAGGCGCGGCGCAGCCGACTGCATGCGAAACGCCAGCTCATAAGCCGCGATGCGGGCCTCCAACTGGTCGTCTTGCTGACGATCGCGCAAATGCGCCGCATTCAATTGCTGTACGAAATCCAGGCGGCGGCGTTGTCGCTCAGGTGACACCGCCACATCCGGCGCCAGATGCAGCACAGGCGTTGCGCTTGGCAGAAACCGCGTCCCCTGATAAACAGCCGGCATGAAACCGGTGCCCCAATTCCGATTACCGCCCGGCGGCTCGTCGGGATTGTCTTGCAGCACCACGAAGCCAGGCAACTCTTCATTTTCCGATCCGAGGCCGTACACCGACCACGCGCCAAGACTCGGCCGACCGGCCAGCACGCTGCCGGTGTTCATCTGGCACACGCTGCCGACATGATTCAATCCATCCGCATAGCAACCGCGCAACACGGCGATCTCGTCGACGCACGTGGCGATCTCCGGATACCAATCGCTGACCCAAGTTCCCGCTTGTCCGTGCTGCCGGAAGGTTCGCTGCGAAGCCAGCAAATTCGTGAACGCCGTGCGGCCCATCGCCGTGACGGGGCGCTTAAAGCTGGCAGGCAACGGCTGCCCGGCGAGACGATTCAACTCCGGCTTCGGATCGAACAAATCGATGTGACTCGGCCCGCCATCGAGGAAACACCAGATGACTGACTTGGCGCGTGGTGCAACTTCGATTGCCGCGGTGTTGGTGAAAGCCTCATTGCCGATACTTTGCCGATTCAATAACGAGGCCAGCGCCAACGCTCCACAGCCGCCTCCGGCGCGCAGCAGAAACTCGCGACGCGATGGAGGCGACGATCGTCGTTGGCAACGGGCCATGCCTCGCCTCAATCGATCGAAATGAATTCGTTGGAATTGAAAACCGCGTGACAAAAGTCCATCACGGCGGCTTGCCGCGCGTTCTGGATCGCTGTTTGATTCGCAGCGACTGTCGCACCATCCTGAGATTCGACCTGCTGAGCGTCGGGTTCCAAGAACAATGCCTGTTCAGTAAGGAACGACCGGCCACGTTCCAGTTCGTCCGGCGTCGGACGCCGACCATAGGCCTCGCGATACGCCTGGGTGACAAGTGCATCGTCATCCGTGGCGTTTGCGATCAATCGCTCTGCCCATTTCACAGCCATCTCGCGCGTAAACTTGCTGTTCAACATCAGCAGCGATTGCGGCGCCGTGACGGTCGTCGGGCGACGCGCGCAACTTTGATTCAGGTCCGGTTGATCGAACGCCTCGAAGATGGGAAACCGCAGGTTGCGCTTGGCGAACACGTACACCGATCGGCGATTGCGGTCGGCCGCTTGCACGTCCGGCTTCCACGCGTAACGTGCGGACACGCCGTCTGGCAATTCTGGCCGTGCGCTTTCGCCGTACATTCGCAGGTTTAGGTCTCCGGTGATCGCCAACATCGCATCGCGAATCGATTCGCCCGACAAACGCTGCCGCCGAGCGCGCCAGAGGCGTCGATTGGCTGGGTCGGCGGTGGAGGCCAATTGCACGTTCGCATCGTCGTCGCCCAAGAAGCTCGACTGGCAATACGTTGCCGACGTGACCATCAGCCGGTGGATATGCTTCAAACTCCAACCATGCGCCACCAACTCCGCGGCCAGCCAATCCAGCAATTCCGGATTCGACGGCGCGCCGCCCTGGAATCCGAAATCGTTCGGCGTGGCGACAATGCCCTCGCCGAAATGATCTTGCCAAAGGCGATTGACAATCACTCGGGCCGTAAGCGGGTGATCGGGCTGAGTGAGCCACGAAGCGAGTTGGGCGCGACGCCCCGTCGTGTGCGCCTGGTCGACGCAGTCAAGCTTCTCAGGCGGTGCGCTTGTCAGGAATTCCGGAAACCCGGGCTCGAGCGGCTGCAAAGGACGATCGACGTTGCCGCCATCCAACAGGTGCGTCACGGGAGCTAAGGCCCCCAATTCGGCCACCGCCATCGCATGGGGCGGCGCGGGCGGACGTTGTGCATCGAACTCCGAAAGCTGCTTTTGCAAATCGTCGTAGCGCGCGCGATTCTCCTGATCGAGCTTATTCGGCAGCGTATCTTCGAATTGAAACTCCATGCGACGCGCAACCATTTCCGCGATCCGTCGCTGCTCGGGCGTGCGATCCGCATCAGGCGTGAGAAAGCACTGCTGAATCGAGGCTTCGTACTTTTCGAGTGACGTCTTAGCGATCGCGTCGCGCTCCGGCTGGAGTAATTCTTCGATCTGTCGCCGGATATCGGCGGTCGCCAATTCCCAGGCTTCGCGTTGCGAATGATAGTCGGCCATGCCATTGGAGTCGGCGGCAGGGGCGTCGTCGCGCTCCGTGATGGCGGCGAAAAACGCTTGAAAACGGAAGTAATCCGTTTGCAGGATCTCGTCGTATTTGTGATCGTGACATTGGGCGCAGCCCAGCGTCAGCCCGAGAAACGTCAATCCCGTTGTATCGGTAATGTCATCCAGCAGTTCTTGCCGCCGCTGATGCAAGTTCGCCGCATTGTCTTCATCCGCGCACAGACGCAAATAGCCCGTGGAGATCAACGCGTCAGGATTACCGGGCTCTAATTCGTCGCCGGCCAGTTGCTGCCGTACGAATCGATCGTACGGGAGATCCTCGTTGAATGCGCGGATCACATAATCTCGATAGCGCCAGGCATTCGGCTTCAATCGATCGGATTTGAAGCCGTCCGTTTCGGCATACCGCACCACGTCCAACCAGTGTTGCGCCCAGCGTTCGCCAAATCGAGACGAGGCCAGCAGCCGATCCACGACCGTCTCATACGCATTCGGCGTCCCGTCCGCCAGAAAGGCGTCCTGTTCCGCCACGGTGGGAGGCAATCCCGTCAGATCGAAAGTCACGCGGCGTAACAGTGCCAGCTTGTCAGCCGTCGCGTTCGGCCGCAGCCCGCGTTCCGACAAATATTCCAAGACGAAATGATCGATTGGATTCGCGGCCCAATCATCGACGGCGGCCGTCGGAACTGCGGGGCGCGCTAAGGGCAGAAAAGGCCACCCGCCGGCGCGATATCCGTCGTCGCCGTACGCGTGCAACACCGGCAGAGCGACGAACGCCGCCCACAACGCAACGGGAAGCCATCGGTTCATGGTCAGCACGGGCGCAAACTCCGTGGGGCGGCCAACGGAACACGCGTGCATGATAGCCGGAACGCTGGGTTCGATCAATCAAGTGTGATGTCACATCGCAGGAGCGACAAGACGAGTCTTGGGTCGTCGCGAACGAAAGCATCGTGACGCCAGACGGCGGAGGGGAGGATCCAAATACGCAGAAACCACGTGGCACTTCGATAGCGGACCATCTAGGTTCGGAATGCCGGCCATTCTAACAAGCCGCTGCCCCCCGCCGTGACTATTGGGTGCATCCTCGCTATTTTTCCAGTCGGCGACCCTGACTTTGTCTTGGTTCACCGAGAACTGGAACGCGCCGTGGGCAGGGTTAGCGGGGTAAGGGTTGTGGACGATGGCTGCCTTGGGACTTCTCCGCGGTGGGTTGTTCGCTTT
>JAWXBP010000019.1 GCA_034440135.1 Planctomycetia bacterium | reverse complement strand
GACGAAGACACCGCCGTCCGGCGCGGCGACGAGGTCAATGCCGCGAAACCACGGGTCCGCGAAGAAGAAGGCGTCCGGATTGTGCCGCGCGATGAAGCCGCTGCCCTGCCGATCGAGTTGTTCAACGTTCAAACGGCGGCCGTGGAAATTGATCGTCAGAAGTTTGTTGTTCCACGCTTCCGGCCATTGACCGCCCTGGTAAATTAACAAGCCCGTGTGCGCGTGTCCGCCGCCGGCCGCGCTGGTGACATCGGTCACGCCCTTGCGCACGTCGGTCCAGTTTTCGCCGGTGCCCCAGTGAACGTGATCCGCCGTCTGCTCGATCGGTTCGTAAATGTGCGGCGTGGGATCGCCGCCATACATGCGCCGGTAATGCGCGCCGGGAATGACGTGCCAGAGATGGCCGATGACGGTGTTGATGAAGAACAGTTCGCCGAGCGCATCCCAGTCCATGCCCCACGGATTTGTCGTGCCCTGGGCGACGACCTCGGTGACGCGCCGGGTCGGATGATATCGCCAGATGCCAACGTTCATCGCGGTGCGCTTCTCGACCGACGTGGCGGGCGGTCCGATGCGCGAGGTGCTTTGAATTCCGTGCCGACCGTATAGCCATCCGTCCGGTCCCCAGCGCAAGCCATTCGCCACCGTGTGACGACCCGCGACATACTCGAAGCCGTCAAGGACTATCTGCGGCGGGCCGTCGGCGATCCCATCACCGTTCTCGTCCGGGAGGAAATACAAGTTCGGCAATGCCAGCGCCCACACGCCACCAAGGCCAACCTCGACGCTCGTCAACCGCTCCGCGCCGTCCCAGAACACCGTGCGTTTGTCGAAACGCCCGTCGTTGTCGGTGTCCTCGAAGACCACGATGCGGTCGCGCAGATCTTTGTGATAACCCATCTTTGATTCCGAGTAAGTGTAATTCTCCGCAACCCACAACCGCCCGCGCGCGTCAGTCGCCATGCCGATGGGCTGTTGCACATCCGGCTCGGCGGCGAAGACGGTGAGCTTGAAGCCGGGCGGCAACTTCGACTGCGCGATGACCTCCATCACCGGCATCGGGCCGTTGGTGGCGGTTTCGGTGTTGAACGGCTTGAGGGAGGCCGACTCGGCGGCCAGGGCAGCGACAACTGAAAGGGCGAAGGCCCTGAAAGCAAATTTCATATCAAGTGTTTGACTGGAGGCGACAAAAGCGACGGATCACTACGTTTTTCAACATTAAAGACTGCCAATCGCGATTACTCCAGTTTCAAGTTGCGCCAGAGGGCGTTGCCGGCGGTACGGTGGGCGACGAGCACGCGCTGGTAGAGGCGCAGTGTCACATCACGCGAGGCGAATTTCGCAAGGTCAACGGACATGGCCACCCACTTCCGTTCGCCCGCGCCGCCTTCGATGATACGTTTCTCCAAGAGTGTGTTGTCGGCATAGACGTTGAGTTCCCAGGCGCGTCCGGCGTCACTGCCCACCTCGAAGGCCAACTTCGGCTCCGCGCTGAGTTTCGTCTTCCGCACGAGCAGGCAGCCGCGCACCTCGTCGCGCGGATAAGTGGCGAGCACGTCGCCCGCGAGATGCGTGATGCCCCGAATGCCGCCCATACCGCCGCCAGCGCCGCCGAAGCCGGCACGTTCCAGTTTCCAGTCGGCGTTCCAATACTGCATTAAATCCGCAAGCTGGAAAGTTTCAGCAGGCTGCGTGACCGGTGCCTGCGCGGGAATAGAAATCCTGTCGCCAGAAATCGTCGCGCCGTTCGCGGCGAGGATTTTTTCCCCGATTGCAGCGGTGCGGTGGGCGAGGTCAGAGATCTTTTCATCGACCGGCGGGGTCAGCTTTACGCCACCCATCTCCGAACCGACGATGCGATCGCCAAGTTGGGCTACCAAGTGCGGCGGGATCGCCTTCATCCCGTGCATCGCGCCGACGACGGCGGCGGCGTTGGCCGCGTTGCAATCCGCGTCAGTGAAATCAGCGGCCTGGGCGGCGAGATTGACCGTCTTCAAGAAGTCGCCATTGCCAAACCATACGGCTGCGGCCGCTAGACCGCCGTTGGGGACGGCGTTGTTCGTCGCGGGATATTCGCTATGCCAGCGGTCTTCAACGGCGTCGCAAATCTCTTGAAAACTTTTGCCCTGTTCCGCGAGTCGGATGACGAGGTCGAGGCACTGACGGTAGGGTGAATCAGGATGAAGGAGCTGCGCCGCTTTCCGCACGATGGTCTGGGTGTCGCGTTCGCTGAAACCCAGTGAAATCATTCCGGCCATGAAGACCGCGCCATCCACGCCTTCCGCGTAACCGTTGACGTGGCCGAACTCACGCGCGAGGCGGCCCGCAACGTTTGGTAATCCCGGGGCCAGCGCGCCATAGACGTCCGCGCTGAACTGGGGGCCGATCGTGAACCAAAGTTTGTTGTAGCGCGGATGGCCGGAATCGGGTGCCTGGATTCCTTTCTGCAGATTCAACCTCGACTGTTCGCTCGAACCCCACGAGCCGCAACCGTTCTCCAGCCATTGTTGACCGAGCTGCGCGGCGGTCAGTCCGATACCATATTTTTCAAACGCGCGGACAGCGCACATCTCATAATACCAGTCGTCATCCACGGGAGTAACGGTGTAACGTTTCGGATAATTCGTCAGCCAGAGAGTGGAGGAAACATGGTGCTCGTGGGGCCAGGCGAGCAGAACCCCGCAGATCTGCCCGGCCCAAACGGCATGGACACGATCCACGTAATCTGCGCGAGTGAGTTGAAAGGGTGCTGCGGCCGAAACTCCTTGGGGCAATAACAGGGCGCAAATGAGAAGAGCTGCGGCAACAAGTGGGCGATTGAGAGTGCGGCGACGCCTTGGGTTCATAGTCTGTGTATCTTCCTGTTATCATTCGACAATTCCGTCGGCCATGTCTGTCAACTTCTGGTATCAAACGATAATTCTGCTTCCGTGTCGAGCTGCAGCAGCCATGCCTCAGCAATTCTCATTTTGCGGAGCGCGGCTGTGTGCAAAGCACCAGCCGCGTGCGAACACACCCCATGCCTGTATTTGAGCCGACGTACTTCGGCTGGTCGAGACGATACAACACGGCCGCGCTCCGTGACAAAATGAGAATTGCTGGCCATCAGTGACGGAATACTTCAGCGGTTCGGCTGCGGTTGCCGCAGACGACAAAAAGAGGCCGGGTTCGGAAGGGAGGAGCCAGCACAGAGTTTGGGAGGACACAGAGAGGGATTACCTGGAGACCGCCTCTCTGTATTCTCCCATACTCTGTGCTGAACCAAATGCTGAACCAAAGATATCATCATTGCTTGGCCCGGTGCAGGGCCAGGTTGTCTTCATCGTTGAGGTCCATTTCGAAGTAGTCGGTGAACATTCACCAGGCCGTTGGGGGAGCAACTTGCCGTCATGCTTGCCACCGGAGCTGTCCGAGGGCGATGTGTTCGGGCTTTCGTCGAACTTCCAGTGACCAACGATGTCCGCCGATGCTGGACTGGCGACCGCAGCGTTTGAAGCATCGCCGATGCAGTAAAGGTTTTTCTCAGTGCGAATGAAGAACTGCCCGCGCGAAATGGCGGGTGAAGCCTGCACTTTTTCGCCGAGCGGATTCTTTGCCAGCACTTTGAATTCCGAGCTGGCTGCGATGACGGTAGTCTCACCGTTGTCGCCGAGGAAATAGATGCGGCCTTCGGCAGCGACGGGCGACGCGGAGAAATTCCCACCGACGCGTTCCTGCCAGACAAGTTCGCCCGTGTCGGCTTTCATGCACGAGGCCACGCCACCGTCAGTGATGGCAAAGAGATGCGGCTTCAAGTAGAGCATCGATGGCACTTTCGGCATGCCTTTCTTTTGTTCCCAAACGAGATTGGCTTCCTTGAGATCGCCTTTGCCGCCGAGCCTGAACGCCTTCATTGTCTCCTTGCCTCCCCACCCGCCGGACGTGAACGCCAGTCCGTCGCCCAGTACGACAGAAGGCACCTTGCCTTCGCCGATCACTCCATGTAGGTATTTCCCAACCAGGAACAGGAATACGATCCCGGGGGATCAAACGGAACTTCTGCATGAACAGCTTGCATCAGCACAGCAAGCCAGACGGCTGCGTGGGTCACGATTTTTTGGCTGGGCGACATTTTCACTTATGGCGGCCAGAGTGCCGAAGTGCCAGACTCGCTGCTAGAACAATGCAGCGAGAATTCTTGACAAAATTTACCCGATCGCCGCGGCCCTGAACTCCTTGAAAGCGGGACAAGGATCAACACCTCGCTGTTTTCACCGTCATGGGTTTTGCCTTAACTGTCCGACGTTTGTGGTGACGAGCGGTTCCGCAACGCCGGGCACAAGGGTAAACTTGAAGCTGTCGAGGTTCAGCCACTCCACCTTGTCGGCATGGAGCACGGGACGGAAATCGTCCTCGGCGAGGCTGAAGCGCACGTCCTCCAGGGTGAGCGACTGGACGTTGCGCGCGTAGAGGCCCCACGCCGGAAGCGCCCGTGCGTCCACACCAGGGCCTTTGACGATCTGGTTCGTGGACCAGGCTTTGCCGCCTCCGGCAAACTCCGCGCGCACTCCGCGCAGGATGACGTTCGTGATGGGCGCGTCAGTCCAGCTCTCTGCCGAGAAAGCCGAGCGATATACTCCAGTGGCTTCAAGGCCGCTGACCGTGACCTTTCCCACCGTGTTCCCGGGCTTGATCCAAAGCGTCACCGGCGAG
>JAWXBP010000018.1 GCA_034440135.1 Planctomycetia bacterium | reverse complement strand
GCCGCCGGCGGCAAAGTGGTCCTGATCCCGCTGGAACCCGGCCACTCGACAACGAATATCGAGAATGAGATCCTCGCCCGATGACCCATCCGGCCGTTCGCGACCTGTTCCAGTCCTTCGCCACGGGCGATGGGTTGCAACGGATTGTGCGCGGACTTGGCGCGAACAAACACCAATCGCTTTCCGGGCTGACGCTCACCGCGAAGGCCCTCTATACCGTCCTGCTCTGGAAACTCACCGGCCGTTCGTTGATCGTCGTCACCGATGGCGCCAACGAAGCCGAACTGCTCTTGGAAGCAATCCACACTTTTTTCGACATCATTGCCGGCGGACAGCAAATGGAGCCGCCACAGATGATTCCGGCGCTCGACGTTCTGCCTTCACAAGGGCTGTCGCCGCACAGCGAAATCAGCGCGCAGCGGGCCGTGGGGCTCTGGCGAATGGCATCGCGCCGGGCCACGATCACCGTCACGCCCATCGGCAGCGCGCTCGCCCGAACATATGCGGCGGCGCAGTATCGCCACCTCGCGCTGGAACTGCGCACCACCGAAGATATTGCCATGGACGACCTTTCCGATCACCTCCGGCGAATCGGCTATACACAGCACGAGCCGGTGGAAATGGTCGGTGAGTTTTCCGTGCGCGGCGGCATCATCGACATCTTTCCGGCCGAAAGCGCGCAGCCCATTCGCATTGAACTCTTTGGCGACACGATTGAAGAAATGCGGCGCTTCGACGTGCAGACACAGCGCTCCGTACTCAAAGTCCATGCGGCGGCCATTCTGCCGCTGGCCGAACATGCGGTCCCCGGAAATCCGGCGGCTGGGTGGGAGTTCGTTCGCGTCTTCCAGGACCCGCGGGAAACCAACCTTTTCGATCTGCAATTGGACGCGCTCATCCTGCTCGATGAGCCGGAACAGATCCGCGGCGCGGCTAAAAGATTCTGGAAACGGCTCAACGAAAACGGGCGCGCGGACACCGTGCCGAACGACGCCATTTTCTACTCGATGGAAGACTGGGCGCGGATGATGGAAAGCCGCGCCACGCTCGCCCTGCGGCAACTTGAACTCATCGGTGAGTCCGGGTCCGGGCCGTCGGTGTACATTTCCACGCGGCCATCGATCGCCTTCCACGGCGATCTGCGTGCCGCGGTCGGCGAGACCCGAACCCTGATCGAACAGAAAAATCGCGTCGTCTATTTCGCGCCTGCCGTGGGTGAAGTGGAGCGCCTGGCCGACATCCTGCATGAGTATCAAATACCGTTCCAATTGGCGCTCGACCCCGGCGACCATCCTTCGCCCTATTTGGCCGAACGCGCGCGCCTCTTCGGCTCCACCGCGAACACCATGCTCGCACGCGGGCTGATCCGTCGCGGCACGACTTTCGCGGACGCGCACGTGACCGTGATCGGCAGCGAAGATCTGTTCGACCCTTCCGATCTGGCCGTTTCCCCAGCCATCAATCACGGCGCCGCCGCGGCCTTCGCGTCGGACATCGCCGACCTGAAGGTGGGCGACTTTGTCGTCCACGTCACCCACGGTGTGGGCAAGTTCCTGGGCATCAAGGAACTTGCGCAAGGCGACGATCAGAAGGGCGATTTCCTGCTGCTGGAATATGCCGGCGAAGCACGCCTTTACTTGCCGATGACGCGCCTGGACCTGGTGCAGAAGTACCGCGGCGCCGGTGAGCAGAAGCCTTCCATGGACCGTCTGGGCGGCGTGACTTGGGCCAAGACCAAGACGCGCGTCAAAGCGAAAATGCGCGACATGGCCGAAGAGCTTTTGAAACTCTACGCGGCGCGGAAAATGTCGGAAGGCTTTGCTTATTCCTCCGATTCCAACTGGCAGCGCGAGTTCGAAGACGCCTTTGAATACGCGCCGACGACCGACCAGGTGCAGGCCGTCAGCGAGATCAAACGCGACATGGAGCGCCCCCAGCCAATGGACCGCCTGTTGTGCGGCGACGTCGGCTTCGGCAAGACGGAAGTGGCCATGCGCGCCGCGTTCAAGGCGTTGGGCGATGGTAAGCAGGTGGCGGTGCTGACGCCTACCACCGTGCTCTGTTTCCAGCACTTCGAATCGTTCAAACGCCGCTTCGCCAGCTTCCCGGTACGCGTGGAAATGCTGAGCCGGTTTCGCTCGGCGGCCGAAACCAAACAGGTGCTGGAAGAGCTAAAGCTTGGCAAAGTGGACATTGTCATCGGCACCCACCGGATCCTGTCGAAGGATGTCGAATACTCCGATCTGGGCTTGCTGGTCGTTGACGAAGAACAGCGCTTCGGCGTGCGGCACAAGGAACGGCTGAAGGATATCCGCAAGAATATCGACGTGCTGACCATGAGCGCGACGCCCATTCCGCGGACGCTGCACATGTCCATGCTCGGCCTTCGCGACATGTCGGTGATCGAAACGCCGCCCAAGGACCGATTGGCAATACAAACCACCGTGGCGCTTTTCAACGAGGATCTGGTGAAGGCCGCGATCGAGACCGAAGTCCTGCGCGGCGGTCAGGTTTATTTCGTTCATAACCGCGTGGATACAATTTACCAGCGGGCGATGTGGCTGCAGGACGCGATGCCGCATGTGCGCGTGGGCGTGGGGCATGGGCAGATGCCGGAAGCAGAACTGGAACGCGTCCTGCTGGGCTTCATGAAGCACGAGTACGACGTGTTTGTCTGCACGACGATTGTGGAGAACGGCTTGGATATTCCCCTGGCGAACACGATCGTCATTGAGAACGCGGAGCGGCACGGGCTGTCGGAGTTGTATCAGTTGCGCGGGCGCGTGGGACGTTCGAACCGGCGGGCTTACGCGTATTTGCTGGTGCCGCCGAATACGGAGCTTTCAGACGTGGCGCGGAAACGGCTGGCCGCGTTGCGAGAGTTCAGCGACCTGGGCGCGGGTTTCAAAATCGCCGCGCTGGATTTGGAATTGCGCGGCTGCGGCAACCTGCTGGGCGGCGAGCAGCACGGCCATATTGAGTCCGTCGGCTTCGATACCTACTTGAAATTGCTGGACGACATGGTGCGGGAACTGAAGGGCGAGGATGTGCCGCCGGAGATTCATTCCACCCTCACCCTGGGTGTGGACCTGCGCATTCCGAACACCTATATCGGCGAGGAGATTCAGCGGCTGCGCACCTACAAAAAACTGGC
>JAWXBP010000017.1 GCA_034440135.1 Planctomycetia bacterium | reverse complement strand
GCATTCCCCCTCCAGCGTCCCTAAACTAAACCCCGTTCACCCCCGAGCGCCACACTTTTCAACCGCCAAGCGCTGCACAATTCAAGCGCCGTTTACACGAGGATCTTGCCGTCAGACTGAACGGCCAGCCCTCGGTGGTGAGGGTCTGATTGCTCCGGACCAAATTCGAAGACCCGAGTTCCGTCGCCATCGAACGACATGTCCAGCGAGCCTGAGGACAGTAAGCGCGTGACGACGGGAGACCACCAGCCGCCGCCGACAGTAATGCGGCCGTCGGCTGACAGCGATATTCCCGTGAACTGATTGTAATTGCCAAAGGTTGGCGGATGCGTGACTTCGACCTTCCCCCCTTGCCCGAACCCGCTATCGAGCGATCCATTCGCGTTATAGCGCGCGAGGGAACCTTGACCGAGGCCGATGAGGCTGTCGGCTTTGCCCGCGACAACGATCTTGCCATCCGGCCGCAGGGCCACATCAAACGCCTGGTCGCTGCGCGCATTGAAATCGGTGGTCACCTTGCCGCTCCTGCCAAACGACGAGTCCAACGCCCCGTCGGCAAGGTAGCGCGCCATGGCAAAATCAAAAAAGCCGTTATTGACGATCGCGCTGCCGACCACCAGGATCCGTCCGTCTGGCTGTACCAAGACTGAGTTGGCGACCGCCTTGCTGTTACCTTTGCCGAACGTGGTGGTGAGCTTGCCATCACGATCGAATGAATTGTCCAATGTGCCATTGGCGTGGTAGCGTAAGACGCTCCAAGTCGGAACTCCCCCAAAACCTGTGTCGTGAAATCCTGCGACGACGATTTTCTGCTCGCCGCTCAGCGGGTCTGGTGGCTGCAGCGCGATGGTGGCGACTTCATCGCGGGACCCATTTTTGAAGTCGGTAAGGACGAGTCCATCGCCGCTAAACGTTGAATCCAATGAGCCGTTGACATTGTACCGACGCAGCATCATATCGGCATTCTGCTGACCGCCAACAAGGATCTTGCCATCTGCCTGCAGGGCCACATCGGTCAGCGAGAATGGCACGGGCACAGTTCCAGTGTTATTGAAGGATGAATCGAGGCTGCCATCGACGTTATAGCGCACCACGCCACCTCCGCCGGCGGCCACGATTTTGCCGTCTGGTTGGACGACCAGGCTCTCGATTCGGTCAGAGGCGTTCGGCAACATGTCGATGATGACAATGCCAGCGGCACCAAAGGCCAACAGTTGGCGGTCTTCGAGCGACTCGAAGCGGAGCGGCTTGCGACGCGAGCCAGGCGACTTTTGGCGACGATCGATCCGACCAGAGCGAGAAAAGAGCCGAGAAACGATAGGCAACATGAGGATCTCCACGAGATGAGAGATTTAGAGCAGTTCAACCCGATAGCAGACGCGGGGTCTGGCCATCGACGCAGTAGCGCGCCTTTGATTCGCACTTCTTGCCTGCCTCCGGACAGCTAGGCTTCAGCAGCACCGAGCCTGTGATGCTGCTTCCGAACCGCAACGGCCATCCAACAGCCCGCACCAATCAGGCACAGCGTTACCGTCGCAGGCTCGGGAACGGATACGGGATACTCGACGATGTATCCTCTGACTTCGTCCAGCCGGGAAACCTCGGTATCGCGTAGATCATTCCAACCGCCGGAGAGCATCGTCAGAAAGTCTTCTCTTGGTGGCGAATCGTTGGGCTCATCGGGAAGTCTCGTGTTCGGCGTCCAACTGAATGGCTCTCCCGTCACCCACCTCCATCCCCTCGACGGCTCTCGATATTCCGGAGCGGTCCGGTCTTGGAATCCACCAATCCAGAACATATCGCTGTTTACCTCCGGGATCTCGAACACATTCCCGTATACGAACTCGAGTTCTGGAATCGACGTGAGCGTCGCTAGATGTCCTGCGACTCCTTGCCACGATCTTGCTTCGGCGGCGGCGCGGGATTGGTGCCAGCCCAGCAATTGCTCTTGAGGGGCTTTGAAGACGAGTTCGTAGAAGTGCCCGTTGCCGCCTTCCGACGCAAGCCATTGGATTGGCTCCGCACGGGACGTTACTGCGGGAACAAGTAGCAGGGTGAACAGCGTTGCAATGCGCAGAAGGCTCATGAGGTACTCGTGGTTTGTGCGGGTGTGGCGTTCGTTGTTCATCACTTGTCACTTGTCCGTGCGGCATCGAGTGTCCGCGACTTCTCTCGGTAGGAGTTGGCATCGCCCTCCTTACCGACGGATGCCAGCAGATCGCTGAGACTGGCGTACTCAGACCTTAACAGATCGCGCGTTGCTTCATCGTTGGGATTGCCGGCGTACAGTGACTCCGACAAAGCCACGGCCGCTTCCAACCATTCAATTGCCTCGGGAACTTCGTTTTTTGCGGCCAACAGCTTGGCAAGATTGAGTTGTGCCGAACTGAGTACAGACATGTTCCGCGGCACTTCTCGTTGCGATTCCGAGAGTGCCGTCAATTCTTGCACAGCTCGTCGATAGAGAACTGCAGCAGCGTCGCTATCGCCGTCGAGCAGGTGATCCGCCAATCGATGCGCACTTAAGGCCAGGCGCTGACGAATATCCTTTTTTGTCGGAGTCTTGATCGAAAGGCGGTCGAGCAAGGCAAATTCTTTTTTCAAATGCGTCACTAAAGCAGTCTCATCGTCGAGGCGAGTCAAAGAATGGCGCAGCTCTTCATAGGCAGACACCAGGCTCATTTGGTATCTAGGACTATCCGCCCACCGGTCCACCACGACTTCCAAAACCTCGACTGCCCGAGTCCGGCACTTGAAGGCCTCGTCCGGGTTCGTCTTTTGGAGGCTTGAGCCCAGGCTTAACAGGGCAAGGCCAAGCGAATCGGCATACTCAGGCACATCTGGGTGTTCCGCCACGATCTGCTCGAATCTTTCAATCGCTTGACGCGACTGTCGCTCCGCATCAGCCAACTTGCCTTGCTCGAACAGGATTCCTGCTAGAGTCCAGCGCGCCCAGGGATTGGCATGCGGATCTTCTGGATTCTCAAACTCGACCGCTTGCTGCAACTGAAGTTCCGCTGCCGGCAGGTCACCCAGGCCACGTAGCGCAAGCGCGAGATTTACGCGATTATCGGCAGCCTCGGGAACGATCGCTAAGGATTCATGAAAACCGTCGATGGCCTCCTGTAACCGCCCTCGCAAGAGCCAATCGGCAGCGTAGTCGTGAGCTACCTCGCCCAATTCCAGCCGATATTCATCAATCTCCGGATGCGCTCTAAAGAGAGTTCGGCGGATATCCAGTGCTCGCCGCCTAAAAACAATCAATTCCTCGCGCCGAGGTGAATCGAAATTGCAGGAGGCGATGCCATCCAGGGCCTTGGCCAGCAGGTCCTGACAACGATGGTCGTCAGGCAGTTCGGCGACGAGTCGTTCCGCGCTCGCAATTGCATGGGTATAGGCCGTCTCGGCAGCGGCATTGCCGCCCATCAAAGCGTTGATGTACCCGACCCGGATTTCGGCTCGCGCCGTCCCAATGCGGGCCTCAACACTTGTGGCATTGAGCGTCAGCAGCTTTTCATTGGCCGCGAGGGCATCCATTAAAAGTTGCCGGCGGAGGGGCTCGGCCTTCGGCTCATTCAGCAGGCGATTGGTCGCGACGCGCGCTAGCAATGTCTCGATGGCTGCGTGGGCCTCCTGAAGATTGTGTTCGGCACGCGCCCTTTCAATTTGCTCCACGGCCAGTGCAGCCTGGGTGACAGAGTCCTTCCAGACGAGGGCCACGATCGCCACGAGGAGCAAGACGAATGCCATAGTTGAGACGGCCAACCAACCCGAGCGGTGCCTGCGCATCGACTTGCGGAGTGAGTCCATCCAATGAGGCGGCCGCGCGTGAATCGGTTTCTGTTGCAGAAACCGTCCTAAATCGTCACTGAGTTCTTGTGCGGTCTGATAGCGTCGGCTTTTCTCCTTAGCGAGACACTTGAGGATAATTGTTTCCAAATCGATCGGAAGGGACGGCGTGAACGTGCGGAGGCGGATCGGATCGTTTTCTGCGATCGCATGGAGGATCGCCGCGCGCTCCTGTGCTTCGACCACGGGGCGGCCGCCCGCCATTTCGTAGAGCGTCGCACCAAGTGAATAGATGTCCGTTCGATGGTCCACGAGGGTGGGTCGTCCAGACGCCTGTTCCGGGCTCATGTAGCGCAGCGTGCCGAGCATATCTCCCGGCAGGGTGATCGAGTTGTTCGCTTCGACATGCGCAAGGCCGAAATCCGTGACCCACAGTTTTCCACGCTGGTCCAAAAGCAGATTGGAGGGCTTGATATCACGATGAATGACCCCCATCTGATGCGCGTGCTCCAGGGCGTCTGCAGCCTCCATGCCTAGTTCTGCCAGACGGCGAAAGTACGTCGCCGGCACTTCGGAGCGCAGCGTGGACAGCGCGGCTTTCGGAGCAGTATCGCCGGAGGTGTTGTGTACATCAGAAGACCCTGCTGGTCGTGTCGTCTCTTCCTTGGCAATAACCTGGGCCAACGTCGTTCCAGGAATATGTCGCATCACATAGAAGTGGACCCCACGTTCACAGCCCACGCCCAGCACATCAACAATATGCGGATGATCTAAATTGGCGGCCGCTAATGCCTCATTACGAAATCGCTGGAGGTGCCTTGGATCCAGCACCGCAGCGAAGGGAAGTACCTTAAGCGCCACCGTACGACCAATGGAAAGTTGGACTGCTTCATAGACGATCCCCATCCCGCCGCGACCGATTTCGCGCCGCAGTTGATAGTCGCCGAGCGTTTCCGGCGGATTCGACGAACCAGCCGCCGTCACAGGATTGTCAGCAGTTGATTCCTGAAGTCGCCGCGAAACCAGCTGGACGTATTCGAGTCCTCCCAAGCATTCCTCGAGCAAGCCAGCAATGTCTGCGTGATCCTCCAAAAACCGCTGACGATCGAAGGGCAGCTGTAGTTCGACGCAGCGGAGGTATTCCTCAATTGCTTGAACCAGCTGGCGCTCAGGATCGCTGGCGGCCAGAGTTAGGCCGTCCGCCGTCACCGGAACCGGTGTATCAGATTTCATCGCGAATCCTCAACTCTCGGCGGATTTGTATTAGCGCTCGCGTCCAAAGATGTTTCACGCTGTCGACACTGCGTTGCATGCGCTCCGCAACCTGCCAAAATGCCAACTCCTCCACATGCCGCAATAGAATGACGTCGCGATAGTCCGGCGGTAACGCATCCAGAATATTTGCCAGCTGTAGCGCTTGATCTTTTTGCAAGGCCATTTCGCTGGGCGACGGTTGTTGACCAATCAAGTTCTGTTCGAAGGCCTGTGAAGATTGTTCCAGTTCCACCGCGAGTCGTTGTTCCAGTCGTGGATCGCGACATCGAGTCCCGTAGAATCGCTCCAGTTGCTCTGCCAGATTATGTGCCAGGATACCCCGCAGCCAGGCCGTTAACTCAGTGGCACTTTGCCCGCGAAAGGTGCCGAAATCTCGATGCGCGTCTAAGAGCGTCTCTTGAACCAAATCAGAATCGTCGACTTTTCCAGGCAAACGGTTTCTCAATTGATGGCGCGCCAATAGACGAAGATAAGTGCGATATGCGTCCAGCAAATGTCCTAATGCACGCTCATCGCCGGCGCGAGCAAGTGTGATCAGGGATCTTGGACCAGACTCTGGGGGGAAGGCCATAACACAATTCTCTATGATTAAAGGCAGCCTTAGCTCGTAATCGCGCCTTAAAAAATAAAGAAATACTTAAATGGCAAGCTAAATGGCATGCAAAGCCGTCCCTAAACTGCGTGATAACAAGCCATTGCGACGATAACGACACCGACCAGGCGCGCCCGGCTGGGCCGGTGTAAATCGCGGAACGTAGCCAACAGCGACGCAGCGACCAATCACCACCTGCTTACTTGGATTTAATGCGCTGCTGAATTTGGACGTCCTGCCGTGATCGTTAAATCAAATCCACCGACATGAGCGCGTAATTCTAAAGCCACTGCCTCATCGATCAGTTCTGCAATTCGGAATTCTGAAAAAAAGTCGTCTGCTGGGGCTGGTGACGACGGGGCGGGATTATACTCTACTTTGCCGGCGCGTCGGCGAAGTTCCCGAACGGACTTCGACCGACGCCTCCAAGCCCGCCCACCTTTTCAATGGATGGTTGGCCAGCTTCGCATCATGTGATGGAGTTGTAACCTTCGATAGCGCGGTATTGCCGCGGGCGTGCTGTTTAAGCTGCCGTCGCGCGTTGCAGCATTGGCATCTGAGTAGGAGTCGCCTGGAAGCACGATTCAGCTCGCGCACGATTCTGGAAATCATGTTCGCCGCCTCCATCGTGCTGAATATTGCGCCTACTGCGCCACCTCTGTCCCCGTCGTCGTTGCCCCTACAAGCTGGAGAATGCGGCGACGAAGGAACCGTTCCTCGTGGACACGGTCACGGGAGAGACATACTCGGCGGATACGTCACTCCGCCCTTGGTTTTGGAAGAAAGTGACAGAGCCGGTGAGGTAACTTGCGTGAACCAGCGTCCAACTTAATTCCGATGCCGAGTAGGGAGGCGAGCTTCCATGAACGAGAAGCGCGAAGTCAACTACATAGAGAAGGCAGACTCATCCCAAGCCCAGCAACCTTGCCGAACGGCTTGGCCAGTATGCGGAGGCAAGCTAATCGAGATTCGTGTCAAGCTCCAATATTCCTGCTGTCACACAATTTGTGAGACGTGTTGCGAAGGTGGCCGAGGAAAGCGCAATCTTGCGGATTGCGGTTTATTCAAACAATCCTTCCACGTATTCCACGAATTCGCGGATGGTCGTATACGCACATTTGAATCTCCCCCCAGGATCGATTGCCACATGCTCGATCCCATCCGCGATCGCTTGGGCCTCAATACTGCGCATTCCATCCAATAGCCGATTGTGGTCGCCAAACTGAATGGCACTCACCACGGACTTGTCGTTCCCCTCGGAGCGACTCCGAAAGAATCTCGCCAGCAGGTCCTCGTCGGTGATGAAAACAATTGCGGGCACGTCATCGACGTATACCGTTAGCAACTGCTTACCATCTTTGGATGTGGGGACGAAGCAAGGGTAGGTCAGAACGAATTCGTCGGACATGCGAGCGCCTTCGGCAAATGTTGGGCAACGCACAAATGCATTCTTCGAATCGTGGCTCACGTCGTAAGTCCATGCAGTTAGCCGCCCGAATCGAACGTGACGAGCCCGCAGACCACCTCGGCAGGCCTCGGACGGCATTTTGGTTGAATAAATCTCAGGTTTCAACCGGTTTATGGGAACCTCGGCGGCGTCATTGGTCTTTTCCTTTGTATTACGGCCGCACGTATTGACAGAAACGCTTAACGCATGCTTGCAGCCCAAGCCGCTGTGCCGCCGGAGCTGATTGCTACCGCCCCAAATGAACGGAGCTTGATCGAGCAGGCTCAACGCGACCCTGCTGCCATGACGCAGCTCTATCGGATGCATTGCGCCGCCATTCATGGTTACGTGTTGCGACGTGTCGGGAACGGTCACGACGCGGACGACCTTACGGCCGAGGTGTTTTTGGCGAAGGATTCCCCGCTCATTAGCGCGGGTCTAGGCAGGTTCGCAGCAGCGAACCTGCTTGCAACGCCAATGTCGACAGCAGACCTACACCTCAGTTACAAACCAAATCATTGAAGCGATTGAGCGAGGCCAAGCAAGTTTTTAAATGCCGTGGCATTTCCGTGGCAGTGCATTCTCTCCCATGAATTCGACTTCAGAGCGGATTAGTCGGGACATGAAGTAGACGCGGCTGGGAGCCCAACGATAAAATGGCGACCATTGCGAGCCTGGACCGGCTCCATGCTCAACCCAACTGGGAAGTCTCGATTTTCCGCTTTTGGTCCGCTGCGTTGACGACTGCCGAACCAAGTGGTCAACTGGAGCCGCCGATCAGAAACTGTAGTTGTTTGACGGTGGCCCGGTCAACGCAGTCGTCCGTCGCCAGCCACACGGAGAGCGTTTCATATGCGTTCGCTGAACACCGTTGCCGTTCTCATTGGCGTCGCGTTGATTTTGGGGTGTGGCGACCGGGTATCAACTCGATCGGAGCCAAGCCACCCGGTCTCGACGGGGGTCGTACTCAGCATTCCACCCAAGTTTGCGCCGGTCGAAGTCTCAATCAGGGACAAAAGTGGGTCCTGTACCACGTCATTTACACCGATGCCCATCGTATCGGGACGCAAACACAAGCATGGTAGCACGTGTGGACATCCAGGCACCGTAACGGAATTGTCATGGCAATACCTTGGAACCACAGACCAAGGTGATAAATACGAATTTGTGCGAACTTTTCCAGCGGGCGATCCCAACCGAACGACAACCAAGAAGGAAGTCATTTTCGCCGGGAAAGAACTTCTTCTATTCGACGATGAAGATTCAACAGTTCTGTTGCGTGCGGCAGCCAGCGAGGAACAATCGGTTGAACCCGAGCGACCCGTCAGGCAGTAATTGACATCAACGTACTCGGCGACCACCCGATTGAAAGACGCTGATGGAAAAATGCCGCCGGAGTCATGCCCCCATGGTCCGACGGCCCAGCAAGCGCGCTTGCTGTCCGCGACCCCCAAGAGCTAGGTCAGACTTCGACGACATTCGCAGTGGAAAGTCTCAGTCAATGCTGGCCGTTAAGCCGAG
>JAWXBP010000016.1 GCA_034440135.1 Planctomycetia bacterium | reverse complement strand
GACGATCTCTCCGTCGTGTGCATTGAGGCAGGCCAGTCGTCCGCCCATTCCGAGCACGGAGACGCGGTCGCCGTCGACCGCGGGAGTACCGCCCGGACCTCCTTTGGACTGGGGCATCCGCTGTTCCACCGCCGCGCCGATGGACTTGGACCACAATTCCTTGCCGTCCTCTTCTGAGAGAGCCCAGACGACCTCCTCGTCGCCGCGATTGCTCATGCCGAAAATGCGCCCGTCTGCGATCGACGGCGCACTGTCCCCGCCCCCGAGCTTGTCAATTCTCCAGGCCAGCGGCGGGCCGCCTTCGGGCCATTCCTGCAGCAGCCCCGTCTCCTGGGAGATGGAGTTCCGTTCCGGGCCTTGCCATTGCGGCCAATCGGCGGCCGTGGCGGTGGATTGCCATCCGTAGCCCGCCAACATCGAAGCCCCGACCCATGGAATGCATTGCAGGCTACGACCAGCCATTTCCAGACTCCGAAGCACGAAAATCGGGGAAGGCGCGTGCAATGAGGCGGTGATCCTCAACGACACGCGTAATGCTTATTTAACCCTTGGGTGGCACGAATGGCCTAAAACGATTCGCTTAAAGTCTTGCCTAATCCTCTTGGCGATTGGGAATTAGCAGCTGAGAATGAGAGCTTTGGTATCCTCATTCTGTGATTTCGTCCTCGTCCGAGGTTTTCACGATGTCTGCAGTGAGTGACGATCGCGCCCGGCTGGCCTCGCTATTGAACGAGGTGGCTGTCCAAGAGGGGGTCCATCCGACGCTTGTCGACGGCGTCCTAGTGGCTCGCCATACCAGTATTTTGCCCCGCACATCGGTCGTGTATGAACCCGCGATTGTGTTCGTGGGGCAGGGCCGCAAGCGTAGCTATCTCGGCGATCAGATCTACGAGTACGGTCCCTCGAACTATCTGGTCTTGTCTGTGCCGTTGCCGGCAGAGTGCGAGTGGGACGCTGGACCCGAGGAGCCGTTGCTCGTACTGGGCGTCAAGATAGACACCACGATGCTCGGCGAAGTCATGCTGGAAATGGACGAACCGTTGACGCCAGCGCGTGAACTGCCGCGGGGCGTGAGCACGCGCGCGCTCGGCGAACAGCTCAGGAGCGCCGTGATTCGACTGCTGGAATGTCTCAAGTGCCCACTGGACTGCCGAGTGCTAGGCCAGCAGTTGGTCCGTGAGATTGTCTACCGCGCGCTTCGCGAAGACCAAGACGGTGCGCTTCAGGCGCTCGCCAACCGGAGCGGCAATTTCATTCGCATTGCCGGCGTCTTGAAGGAAATTCACGCGAACGCCGTGAAGACCTACACGGTCGAGGGCATGTCGAAACGGGCAAGCATGAGCGTTCCGACATTTCATCACAACTTCAAACTGGTGACCGGCTGCGCACCGCTGCAGTATCTCAAACGCATCCGACTTGACCGAGCGAAGCGTTTGATGATTCACGACGGCTACAACGCCAGCACCGCCGCTAAGGAGGTGGGATACGAGAGTGCGTCGCAGTTCAGTCGCGAGTTCAAGCGGCAATTCGGCGTGACGCCGATGGAAGACGTGCAACGTTTGCGACAGGTCTTTGCGGGACCGCAGCGGCAAGCATAGCCCTTTCGCGGAGCGAAAGGCGACTGTGGGCCTGACTGAACAATTCAAACCGTCGCGCGCCGCCCTACGGACGCGAAAATCTCGTACATCACTTGTAGGTAATCCAGCGCCTCGTCGAGCGGCATCACCAGCGGCGGGCTGATGCGCAAGACTTTGCCGGCGAGCGGCCCTAGAAGGTGGATCGCTTTGCCGTTGTTGTCGCCCAGGTAACAGGCGCGGACGCATTCGTTGGCAATTTGCTCGGCCGTGCCCTGGCCGACGGCGGCGCATTCCACGCCCCAGACGACGCCTTCGCCACGCACGCGGGCGACCACTGGTAGCTCCGCGAGCCGGCAGAGTCCTTCTTCCAGCACTTCGGCGAGTTGTTTGGCGTGATCCAAGACGTCGCTGTTCTCGAATTCATCCAAGGTTGCCAGCACCGCCGCCGAAGCGAGTGGGTTGGCGCTCCAGGTGTCCGACGCTTCGCCGTAATGCATGTTCGCGAAGACGTCCGCGCGGCCGACCACCGCGCTCACTGGGATGCCGTTGCCGAGGCCCTTGCCCAATACGACGAGGTCCGGTTCCACGCCGTAACGCGTGAAGGCGTACATCGTGCCTGTGCGTCCGAAGTTGGCCTGCACTTCGTCGAGGATGAACAGCAAATCGTGCTCGCGGCAGAAGCGCTCCAGCAGTTGCAGATATTCCGGTTGCGGATGAAACGAACCGCCGCCGCCCAGGTACGGCTCGGTGATCACGCAACAAATGCGCGCACCATGTTCATTCCATAGTCGATCAAGTTCGGCCTCGTAGGGCGCGAGATCCAGCGGTTCCTTGCGGCGCGCGACGCTGCCGCATTCTTCCTGCGGAAATGTCAGAAACTTGACGCGAGGGTCGCGATCCGCATCGGTCTCCGTTCCCGTCACGGCGCCGGCCAGGCCTTTCTTGCCGTGAAAGCCGCGGCGCGTGGCGAAAATCATCTCTTCGCCGGGGCGACGATCGAGCGCGGCCCAAAGGGCTTTTTGAATCGCTTCACTACCGCTGGCCGCCCACAGCACCTGCTGCAACCGGCCGCCGCCGGGCTGTGCTTGCAAGTTCTCTATCAGTCGCTCGGCGGCGCGGATCTCGATTTCCGTGGCCGAGTTGTAAGCCGTTAACGGCGCGGCCGCCGCAAAAGGGCGCGATTCATCGAGCGACCCCAGGCCGAGATAGTCCTGCACCCGGAACCACCAACGCGTCGGATTGTGGCCCAAGTTCGCCACGAGAACGCCCGACGTGAAGTCCGCCAGCATGCGGCCTTCCGGCGTCCAGTGGTAGCAGCCGGCGCTCTTGGCGATCACCGCCAGACTAGGCGTGAAGGTCCGCAGGCTGTGCGGCTCGATGGCCGACAGCCTGCGGCGCAGCGCGTTGGAGACTTCTTCGCCGGCATGCTGCACCGGCGGGTGCGGGACGTGCGGCATGACGCGCTATTTCTTCTCTGCTTCTTTCTTACGCTCGTACGTGATCAACATGTACGGCTCGCCTTCCGCGGACTTGAATTCCTTGGGAAAGCCGGCGTTCGAGAGGTCGTAGCAGACGACCAGCTTTTCCTCGTCGAACTTGTAGATCGTCTTGGTCGCCATGCCGGCGTTCGAGCCTTCTTTCGGCTCGACCGTCATTTCCTTGATTTCCTTCGTAGCGTCGATTTTCACTTCGCCCGACTGCTTGCCATCCGGCGTGCCTTCGACGGTGTACTTCTCGCCTTCAAAAGTCAGCACGATCGACGTCAGGAATTCCTTGGGCACTTCCTGCCCGCCGGCCTCGCCCTTGGCGACGATCCACACGCCCTGGAGCTTTTCCAGGTCCGCCTTGTTAACGTCTTCCGGCTTGTCGGCGGCCTTGTCATCAGCGGTCAGCGGCGCGACGGTGAATGCCAGCAGGGCGAATAGCGCGACTGCGAAAGAACGGTACATCGACTAACTCCACAAGTGAATTGCCATGAAAGTTGACTCAAAGACGCGCCCCATCATAGTCGCCGCCGGCGCCCGTCCATAGCGGCTCAATCTTCGCTGACCAGAAACCAGCCGTCGCCGAGCTCCAGGCTCGATGACAGATTCAGTTCCGGCTGGCCGTTGGCCCGACAGCGGACCAGTCCGGTGTTGCCGCCAGGTTGGAGGCGAATCCAGAGACAGGGCTGTCCGGCTCGATTGGCCTCGGCGACGCGAATCCAAAACAGTCCCGCATATTCGGGCGTGGTCATGGATCGCCCTTGTTGGACCCGATCTGCCAGCGCGTCGATTGCCCTCCTCGATAGCTGAAACCGCGCCCGCAGCGGCCAGTCGGTCGTCAGCACCGACAGCACGCAGCACAGCACTGCGATGTTCAACAGCATCCGTCGAAGCGAGACTTGCCAGGGGCGCCGGAAGGCGTCGCTCAAGCGAAACTGAATGCCTAAGAGCGTCGCCATGCCCCAGGCATAGACGGCCCCACCGACGATCAACCAGACCACGACCCGTTCACAGGCCATGGCACTGGCCAGGATGGCGACCACCGGCAGCGCGAGCGTGGGGAGCAATCGACCGAGCCCCCAGCCGCGCGCCGTCGTTGTTTCGGGAGGTGTCATGCAAGCACGAAAGGCTACGCTTCGGTTGCTTGGCCGTCGTCGGTCAAGCCCTCATCCGTCGGTTCTTCGTCGGCCACGGTGGAAATGAACGAGTAACGCCACCGGAACGTGCGCGGCTGGCTGACGGCGGGCGCCGCCACGCGCCAGCGCAAGTTGCCGCCCGTCACTTCGGCTTGGATGCGTGCGTCGACATCGAACGACAACGCGGTGGCGACGACCTCGCCTTCCACGTTGAACCAGATCTGGTCGCCGACCACGCGCGTGGGGACGGCCAGACGATAACTCATCCCCAGCCATTCCGGGACGTCGCTGGTGCGACAGGCCACGTCCCAGGTCGGGCCGCCGGCCTCGGGACGGATCTCCACACTGCTCGACCAGTGGCTTTTTCCGGCCATGCCGACCAGCAGGGCCACGTTCGCGCCATTTTCCCGGGCCTCGAAATGGACGTGCTGGAACGGCGGGCTCGCGGGCCACGTTTGGTCGGGCGTCCCTTCCAGCGACTCCGCCAGCAGCGTCTGGGCGTCCGGCGGGCCCCAGAGAATGCGATGCCCGACCCGGTCGTGACAGCGGAAGAACTCGATTTGCCAGTTCGGATGCTCGATGACGCCGATCATTGTGCCCTCCGCCTGATGCCGGCGGAATCCAGGGAATTGAGGTCCACATCAAACCAACACAAATTCAACAACAAAACCACATCTTCAGCTAATGAATGGCTAACTGCCGTCGGCTAATCGTATGCTTAAGAGAACTGAAATTAGGCGAATGGATGGGGACATGGCGCGCGAACGCATTCTAATCGTGGACGACGAGGAAGACCTGCTGGAATTGGTCAACTACAACTTGACCAAGGAAGGCTACCGTGTCACGGGGGTCGGCACCGGCGAGGAGGCGTTGCGCGAGGCCCGCACCACGGCGCCGGATTTGATCCTGCTGGACCTGCTGCTGCCGAACGTGGACGGCCTGGAAGTCTGCCGGCAGTTGAAGGGCGATCCGCGCACGAAGACCATCCCCGTGATCATGCTCACCGCCAAGGCCGAAGAGGCCGACCAGGTGACCGGCCTGGAGTTGGGCGCCGACGACTACGTCGTCAAACCTTTCAGTCCCCGACTGTTGCTGGCCCGCATCCGCGCCGTGTTGCGGCGCAAGGCGGCGGAACGGATGGGCCCCGAGCAGCCGATCAGCGCGCACGAGTTGGTGATTCACCCGGGGCGACACGAGGTCCTGGCGGCCGGCGAACCACTGACGCTGACGTTGACCGAGTTCCGATTGCTGCATTTTCTGGCGCAGCGCCCCGGCTGGGCGTTCACGCGGAACCAGATCGTCGATGCCGTCAAAGGAGACGATTACCCCGTGACGGAGCGTTCGGTCGACGTCCAAGTCGCGGGCCTGCGCAAAAAGCTTGGCGACTACGGCGTTTACATCGAAACGGTCCGGGGAGTAGGCTATCGGTTCAAGGAGTAACCGATGGCCTCGCGGCGGTTGATTTGGCGGCTATTTCCCAGCTACCTGGGAATCACGTTAGTTTCGCTCCTCGCGGTTACGGTTTATGCATCGTACTTGTTGGGCGAGTTCGCCCACGCCGATGTGCAGCGGCAACTAGTGTCGCTCTCTAACCTGGCGGCCGCGCAATTGCCGAAGCGGCTAACGGCAGAAGAAACGCCGCAAGTGCAGGCCATCTGCCGGCAGATCAGCGACGCAACGGGCGTGCGGCTGACCGTCGTCCTTCCCTCCGGCGAAGTCTACTGCGACACGGCGGAAGACCCGAGCAAGATGGAAAACCACGGGCAGCGTCCGGAAGTTTCTGCGGCATTGCGCGGTTATCCTTTGAGCGTGACCCGCGCGAGCCCGACGTTCCATGAGCCGATGTCCTACTACGCGGCGCCGCTGAAGGCGGACGGAAAAACGATCGGCGCGGTCCGTTCGGGCATCACCACGGCCGCGGCCTCGGCGCTCCGCCGGCAGCTCCAATGGCGCGCCGCGATCGTTGCGTTGGTCATCCTGGGCTTAGCGAGCGGACTTTGCTTTTACGTAGCGCGTTCGATCAGTCGGCCGCTGGACGCAATCCGCGCCGGAGCGGAGCAATTTGCGCAAGGCGACCTCGCTTACACCTTCCCTGAGACAGAAACCTGGGAAATGGATCGGCTCTCGCACTCCCTTCGGAGCATGGCCGAGCTGCTGGAAGAACGGCTCCGCGCGCTCGAAACAACCAATAGCGAACATGACGCGATCCTGGCCAGCATGAGCGAAGGCGTGCTGGCGGTCGGCACGGATCGCAAGGTATTCAGCCTCAATGCCGCCGCGGCCAAGCTGCTGGGGAGCGAGCGGTCGCGCATTCAAGGCCGTTCATTGCATGAAGTGGTGCGCCATCCTCTGTTGCGCGGATTCATGGAGCGCGTGTTGCAAAGCCGCGCGCCGATCGAAGAAGACTTGGAGCTCGGGGCGAACGCCCATGACTTCGTGTTGCAGGCGCGTGGCGCGATTTTGCGCGACGCCAAGGGGAATCTCCAGGGCGCGGTGATCGTGTTGAAGGACGTCTCACGGATGCGGCAGTTGGAAACGATGCGCACCGATTTCGCGGCCAACGTCTCGCACGAATTGAAAACGCCGATCACGTCCATCAAGGGCTTCGTCGAAACGTTGCTCGACGGCGCAATGGCGAACCCGGACGATTGCCAGCGGTTTTTGCAGATCGTGGCTAAGCAAAGCGACCGACTTAACGCGATTATCGATGATTTGATGAGCCTGGCCCGTATCGAGGAAAGCGCCGCGTCGGCGGAAATCACGCTCGAAAGCAGCTTCGTGAAGCCGGTGCTGGAAGCCGTGGCCGAGGAATGCCAGGCCAAGGCCAGCGAGCGTGAAGTCACGCTCGAAGTGCGCTGCGCCGCGGACACGCGGGCGATGATCAACGCCGCGCTGTTGGAGCAAGCAATTGCGAACCTGGTCGACAACGCCATCAAATACAGCGGTCCCGGCAGTCTCGTGTCGATCAGTGGCGAGCGGAGCGATCGGGAGGTGACGATCGCCGTGCGCGACCCCGGCTGCGGCATTCCAGCCGAACATCAGCCGCGGCTATTCGAGCGATTCTATCGCGTCGACAAAGCCCGCAGTCGAAAACTGGGCGGAACAGGGCTTGGCCTGGCGATCGTGAAACACATCGTCTACGCCCACCGCGGCCGGATCACGGTGAACAGCGCCCCGGGCGAGGGGAGCACGTTTACGATTCACTTGCCGCTGCCGGTGCAACGCTCGACGGTGGATTCATCGGCGGCGTAAGAAGCGTCGTCCCGCGATCGCTGGAATCGTCAACACGAACGTCCAAAAAGCCATCGCCAGCCCACTCGGCTCCGGCACGGCATTCGACGCCGCGCCAGCGCCAAGGTTATTGCGCACGGCGTTCAAGTCCTCGACGTCGACCACGCCGTTGAACGGAAACGTGTCGCCGAGTACCCCTTCACCGGCCTCGCCGAAGTTGTTGCGGACGTTGTTCGCGTCCGTGATGTTGACCACGCCGTCGCCGTTCGTGTCGCCATCGACGGCACCTTGGATGACGTCCTTGGCAGGATTCAGATCGAAGACCATGCTGCCTTGGCCAGAGCCGATGTCTCGAAAGTCGAAGTGGACGTCGTTCAGAAATCCTTCCGGACTCTCGCCAGTGCAAAACTCTGGAAACAGATCGCAGATCAATTCGCTGATGATCGCGTCGGTCCAGCCTTCGGTAAAGAAGTTCATCCCGAAGATGCCGGCGATGCTGGGATCGATATCGCGGACGCCCACGGAGAGGTCCGTCCAGCCGATTTCGATTCCTTCGTCGGTGATCACGCTCAGGCGTCCGACCTGAACGACCGGCATCAGCGCAATCCCGCCCACGCCCGTGATGGGCATAAAGTCAATCGCGTCGTCGTCGACTGAGCCGTCGCCGTTTTCATCGACGCCCAGGGCCAGCGCCATCGCGAGCGAAATGACCGACATCTGCGCGCCGGTGTCAACCAACATTTCACCGCGGAACGACTGCCCGGCATCTTCGACATCCACCGGCGTAAACGGGAGAGGCGCCCAGGTCGGCAGCGGATCGTTCGGATGGCGCAGGCCAGACTGCTCGAAGTCCTGCATCCTCAGCGGCACGCGATACCGATGACCCGCGTCGGCCGGCATTTCGTCGGGAAACGTGACGGGCGGCGATAACGCCCCCAGCGACAGTCCGCCGCCGCTGGAGATCCACTCGCCGTTGATGCCCATCGACATGATCTTGCCCGCCATGCCCGGCATGCCGATCAGCCCATAGAAGCCGGCGGCCGAGCCGAAATCGAGATCCGCGTTCGACATGATGCGAGCGTCGGGAATCGTGAATCGCTGTCCGCTGGAACCCGTGTAGTCGAGACGATACGCCTCCGAGACGTCCATCGGCGTGGTGCCTGCGACGCCGGATTCGTCGTAAACGGAGACAGTTTGATAGCCGCGGGCTCGGAGCGCATCGTAAGCCCCGCCGTCGAGCAAAATGCCGTTGGCGCCGGTATCGAGGAGCAGGTTCTTCCGCTCGTCCGTGGGGCCGAAGCTATGCGTCCCGGCCGCGTCCTGGAACACTTCGAAGGACACAATCGGCTGCCCCAGCGCGAAAGTGTCGGAAGGCCCGAGCGTGATGAATCGCTCCGCCTGGGCGTCTCGCCACCCCCAGAGCATCAGGCCCACCGCCAAGACCGCCGCCAGGAACCGAAGTTGGATGCGCATAAAGAAGTTCTGTCTGTTCCGTCGCCGAGCGAGCGTCCGCCGAAAAGCCCTCTCGTGAGTGTTTCAGAAATGGGGGGAATGGTCAACGAAAATCGCCGGCGCCGCGGCGCTTCCGCCAGACGATGCCAATCGTAGCCGGAATCGCCAGAGCGGCGATCACGAACGTTGCCGGCTCCGGCACGTTCGACAATTCTTCCACCACGGTGTAGCTCCAGAAGCCGACCATGCCGTTCGTGTTGCCGATCCAGGCCGGAACGTCCCGTTCCACGTCGCTGGGCCAGCCGTCGAGGACTTCGATCGTGTTGTCCGCGAAGCCGACGAACTCCGTGACGTGCCAATTCCAGGCCGGTTGGCCCACGGCGCGGTAGTCGCGATTGATGCCGTCGGGGCCTTCTGCGATGCGGGCGACGGCGATCGTCGCGCCGGCCGATGGGCCGAGCGAGATCAACTCCCGCGCGTGGGCGATGTCGAGCGGATTCTCTAGCGGCAAGACATACGAGTCGCCATGTACTTCCTCCCCGGGCAACTCGGCCACCAGGAAATAGACCGGTCCGGCCTGGGCGGTCGGGACCAACGCGGCGACGGCCAGCACGGCCAACATCCATAAGCTGCTACGCATGGTTCGGTTCCTCACTCAATTCCAAGTTGCCAGTTAATCGGGCGGGATGTTAAGCGGTTCCTAAGCCGCTCGAAAGAGCGGAAATGCGCTCGTTTCCATCGCCCAGGGGGGTGAAAACGCCACTTGCGGGAAACGTCGTCCCACCTATCATTTTGTTTGACCCCATCGTACCCGGCGGAGTTCCCCGGGAGTGCTCGCACACGAGCGCAACGGGCGGATGCGGGCGCACGAACGCCGGAAAACTGGGCGGAATACACAAAGGAGCAGCACGTGTCGCAGGTCGAAACCAGGCTTCCCTATAAAGTCGCAGATCTCAAGCTGGCCGATTGGGGCCGCAAGGAAATCCAGCTCGCCGAAAACGAAATGCCGGGCTTGATGGCCCTGCGCAAGAAACACGGCCAGAGCAAGCCGCTGAAGGGCGCCCGGATCGCCGGCTGCCTGCACATGACCATCCAGACGGCGGTGCTGATCGAGACGCTCAAGGAACTGGGCGCGGAAGTCACCTGGAGCAGCTGCAACATCTTCTCCACGCAGGACCACGCCGCGGCGGCGATCGCCAAGGCCGGCTACCCGGTCTACGCCTGGAAGGGAATGACCAACGAAGAGTTCGATTGGTGTATCGAGCAGACGCTGTTCTTCCCGGACGGCCAACCGTTGAACATGATTCTGGACGACGGCGGCGACCTGACCGCGATGGTTCACCAGAAATATCCGGAGCTGCTGGCCAACGTTCGCGGGCTGAGCGAGGAAACCACCACCGGCGTGCATCGGCTCTACCAGATGCACGCGCAGGGGACGCTCAAGGTTCCCGCGATCAACGTCAACGACTCCGTCACCAAAAGCAAGTTCGATAACCTCTACGGCTGCCGCGAGTCGCTGGCCGACGGCATCAAGCGGGCCACCGACGTGATGGTCGCCGGCAAGGTCGTCGTCATCGCCGGTTATGGCGACGTCGGCAAGGGTTCGGCGCACTCGATGCGTTCGCTCGGCGCCCGGGTGATCGTCACGGAAATCGATCCCATCAACGCCCTGCAAGCGGCGATGGAAGGCTTCGAAGTCACCACAATGGAAGAGGCCGCCGCCCGTGGCAACATCTTCGTCACCTGCACCGGCTGCCGCGACATTATCACGGGCAAGCACATGGAAGTGATGCCGGACGACGCGATCGTCTGCAACATCGGCCACTTCGACCTCGAAATCGATATGGCCTGGCTGAACGGACAGAAGAACGTTAAGAAGGTCGAGATCAAGCCGCAGGTGGATCGCTACACGTTCCCCAGCGGCCGCTCGATCCTCGTGCTGGCCGAAGGCCGCCTGGTGAACCTCGGCTGCGCGACCGGCCATCCGTCGTTCGTGATGTCCAACTCCTTCACCAACCAGGTGATGGCGCAACTGGCCCTCTGGCAAGAGCCGGACAAGTACCCGCTCGGCGTGCATCGCCTGCCGAAGGAACTCGACGAAGAAGTCGCCCGCCTGCACCTGGAAAAACTCGGCGTCAAGCTGACGAAGCTGACCAAGGCCCAATCCGACTACATCGGCGTGCCGGCGGAAGGGCCGTACAAGCCGGATTACTACCGGTACTAGACGCGGTCAAGAATAAGATCTGCGTTATCAAAAATTGTGGGTGGCTGGGGTCGAATGTACTCATTCGCCCCCAGGTCGAATGCGCTGGGGGCGAGCGACTACGCTCGACCCCAGCCACCCACGCTATCAGGTAGCCAGAAGATGAGGCTTTGCAAACGCGCCATAGCGGCCGGAGATTTTTACTGTGCGGATTTGGCGTGATACTTCGCCAAGAGTTTTTCCATCTCGGCGGCGTTTTCGTCATCCTCCTCACGCAGCTGGTCAAGTGGCGTATTGCCTTCGTTGTCCTTAGCGTTGACGTCCGCACCGGCTGCCAGCAGCAACTTGGCCACCGCGATGGTGGTCACTCTGGCGGATTCATGCAATGGCGTGGCTCCGTCCGCCGACTTCGCGTTCACGTCCGCTCCGGCTTCAATCAGCATCCGCGCGATCTCCTCTCGGCGCCAGAATGCCGCCGCGTGAAGCGCGGTCGCATCCGGCGAACCTGTTGACTTGCTTTTGTTGCGAATCTCCAGATCACAGCCCGCTTTGATGAGTAAGGCTACGATTCCGCGGTGGTCGAAATCGACGGCGACGTGCAGCGCCGGCCGGCCTTCCGGCCCCAGGTCGTTGGCCACCGCGGCATTCGCCGCCAAGGCCGCGGCCACGGCCTCTTCATCCCCCAATTTCACGGCGGAATGGAAGTCGACCTTGACCCCGTGATGCTTCAAGACGTCGACGCCCTGGCGGCCTTCCCTGCTGTCCGGCTTGTCTGACGGGTAAATCCTAGCCACCGCGTTTTGCAACGCCGTCCTGCCGTATAAGGTCACATTGGGATTCGCCCCTTTGGCAATGAGTACTTCTATCAGTCGCGGACGTTCGGCTTTGTCGGTCACCCAAATGGTGGACGCGAATTTCCACAGGGACTCGTCGAGCAATTTCTTTCGCACGCCTTCGTCCGCTTCGTCGAATTTTGGATGATTGATCATCGCCTCGGCGCTCGCGGCACTGCCGCAAGAAGCCGCCACATCGAGGGCCATTTGCTTAGACAAATTGGGGGTGATATCTTGGGTTTCGGCGAAAATACCCACGCCGTTGTCGATCAACAACGTCACTGTCTCGGCGTTGTTCGCGTAGGCCGCGAAGTGAAGCGCAGTGGCATTGTCGCCAATTGCCTTGCCACCTCCCCAACCGCCTCGCCACGTAATCCGGGTCTTCAGGTCGGCGCCGTTCGCAATCAACAGTCGCACGATTTCAGGAAACTGCACCGCTTCCGTGATAATGGGAAAGCCGCTGCCTCCCTCGAAATCGTCGACATCCACGTCGTATTGCTCGATCAGTAGTTTGCAGATGTCCACGCGTCCCAACCGCGCTGCCATCCGCAGCGGACTCCGGAACAACCGCTTCTTGGCCTGCTGCGGATCGGCCTCGAGAATCTGCTTAACGCCCGCCAGATCATCCAAGTGAATGGCCGCGAAAAGGTCGTACTCCGCGCCTGTTGTCAAATAAAGGTCGATGATCTTGCGCCATTTCGTGCGCTCAGGTTCGTCGCGGGCGTCCGTGAACTCTTCGATCGCGTCATGATAGGCTGACCGCAGGTTGTCGGCTGAGTCTGAATTGCGCGGCGAAACGTCGGCGTGCTTCGTCAGGAGGAGTTCGACGATCTTCGGATCGTCCGTCAGGTGCAACGCTGTGGAGTCATTGTACGTCTTTGCATCAACGTCGGCGCCGTGTTCGAGAAGCCAGGTGAGGGCCTCCACGTTGTTTCGCTGAGCCGCGACGTGGAGCAGAGTCATCTCGTCAACGCGGCGACGTAACGCCCGCCGATCCTGGCTGGCCAATTGGATTGCCTGTTTCGTGTAGCCCGCCACCAGATAGTCGTGAGCGGTCTTTAAGTCGGGCGCAATGTACCTGGCGGAGATGGGATCGCTTTGGATCGTTCCATGCCATACGCCGGAGCTGTCGGTGCCATCGCTTTCGGAAGACTCCAAAATCGCCGTGACCTCGAATTGGGTCGATGAATTGAGATCGGGCAGATTCTCCCAGACGTCGTTTTCGTTAGCGTAGTCGGCGAAACGGACACGAATGAAATGGGTGTCGCCGGGCGCGATTTCGATGGATGACGAAGGTGGTACGACTTGCTTCATCGTCGAATTCCAATACTCATCGTCGCTGATGTCTCGCTTGGCCACGACTAGCGACTTTTCGGAATGAGGATCTCGAAAGCGAAAGGACAGCTGCCGGTAGCCTTGGCGAAGGCGCGGATTCCAGATGCGAAGCACTTCGTTTGAGTTGTTCTTCAGCACGACATGGAACGGTTGTTCGAGATCGATGTCCTTCGTCCGACCGTCCGCGGACAATTCAATCCGCAGGGCCAGTGCGTTGGCGCTGGGATCGGATTGCAACTTACCTGGCTGCGCAGGCTCGAAGGGTTGGGCGGCGGACGATGCGACGCAGGCGGCCCATACCGCGAAGAACATCACTAACACGATTCGCGTGCGATGGCCTAGGTCCATTTTCGAGCTCCGCGACGATGAAGAACGCGTGCGCCGTGGGATGTGATTCATCCCCTAGCATACCGCTGCCGGGCGGATTTCACACGCTGTGCGTGGAGCGGGAAAAAAACGAGGGCCCGTCGTCGCGTTCCCGGCAATTCTGGCGGGTCAACACCACCAAACGCCAGGGCGCAAATCCCGTGCCGCCAACGCCGTAACAGCCGCGGGACCAATGAACAGTTGTGTGTATAGGACGGGTCACAGACCTTGGCTACAGAAGCGGCTGCCAATACTGATGCGACTACGCGCGGCCGCCGACGCACCAGTTGGTTGTGCGGGCCGAGAAGGCGGCTTCGCACATCGCGTCGAATTCCGGCGTGGATTCCTGGACTTCCGCTTGCAGTTCGCGAAGGAATTGCTTTTCCTGTTCGCGGATGCGGCCGTCCGAATAGATCATCTTCAGGAGGTAGAACTGTTCGTCGAGTCCCACCAGGCCGTCGGCGAGGATGGCTTGCTTGAGCGCCGGGAAAAACAACGCGTCAAACCCGGGGCTGACTTCGCGTGCTTCCGACAGGAGCGAAACCAGGAACTTGACGTCGTCGAGGTCGAGCTTGCCGTTCTGGTCGACGTAGGCGCGAATCTTGTCGACTTCGCAATCGGTGATGCGCTGGTCGGTGAGCAGTTCGTCTTTCAGCCGGAATAACTGGCCCATGGCGATGGCTTCCTCGTAAACGATCTCGTGAGACGGACTGCGCCCGGCGCGCAGCATACCGCTCAACTCTAGCTCGCTCCGCGACAGCAGGTCGCCTGACCATGGCGTAGCGATCACACCGGTTGCGACGGCAACACTGCTTAGCGGACCTTCGTTACCGCCTCGACGTACTGAACCAAGTGTGCGGTCCAGCTTGGTAATCGCCGGGGCGCTGACGACTGTGGTTCTGGCTCGCGACTCGGGATTTCCAAGTCGGGGGTTTCCGGCGCCGAAGGGGGCGGCGGGATATCGAAGATCTGTTCGTCGGTCAGCGGTGGCACGATCGGATCGGGATCCGGCGCGGGCGGCGACTCCATTGCCGGCGCTGACTCGACAGCCGCCGGCGGCGCAACAACCGGCGTCGGACTCGTGACCTCTTCCACGATCACGTATTCATGCGGCCCGCATTCCTCGGGATAACGGCTCCAGGTCGTCGGCGTGTAGCCGAAGCAGTAGCCGTTCGTGGGAACATGGCATTGAGCGCTGACTCGTTGCCAAGTGGTTTGATAACGAGGCGGCGCAGCTCGACAACCGCTGAGTCCGATCGAAGCAACCACCAGCAGCGCGCACTCCCAGCGGCATTGCGCAAATCGGACGACGAATGTGGCTGCTGTCCGTGTCATCGAATGAACTGCCCCCAAGCGAAACGAACCATCCCGCACTAGAAGTTGTTGCCGCCACGCCGCCCCTGATGGAAGAAACGCACCCCCGAGACCGTCTGCGTGCTGAGCGAGACGAAGCCGGCGATCCGTTCCCACGGCGAGATCATCTTGCTCACCCAGGTGTCCATCGCCACGAGGCGGTCTTCCTGGATAAACACGCGGTCGCCGGGCATCAACTGGTAATTCGTGCTGGCGCTTCCCAGTTCCGTCACGGCTTGCCAGTCGACAGGCAACACGACTACGCCCTCCGGCGAAGCTTCCGAGGGCCGCGCCACCCAGATGCGCTTCGAGCTAACGGCGTCGAGCCCGTTCACTTCGGCGATCGCATCCAGCACCGTCTCGTTGCCGGTGATGGAGAACTTCGTCACGCCGTCGCCGAGCCCGGCGCCTTGCGTTACGACGTAGTAGAACTTGCTGTTGTAGGCGAAGACGTCGACGGCCACCTCGGGCTTCTCAAGGAATTGCGACAAGTGCCCTTCGATCGCCGCGCGGACTTGCGATTGCGTCATCCCGGCGACGAAGACTTTGCCGTACGTGCCCAGGCTGACCATGCCGTCCGGGCCGACCAGATGTTCGCCGGCGATCTGCTGGCGGGCGATCGTCGAACCAAGCTGCAAAGTGACCTGCGGTTCCGACAGTGTCTGTCGCAGATGCGCTTCAATCGCCTTCGTGGCTTCATCCAGCGTCAAGTCCGCGACATTGACCGAACCATATGGCGGACCGAAGTTAATCAACCCGCCCGATTCCACGGTAAACTCGCCGCTAATCGGCTGTTCCGGCAGCGCTCCGGCGACAAAGACGACGAGCGTATCGAGCGTATGAACGCGATACGGCGGCAAGGGCACGACTTTGATCGCGTCGATTAGCAGAATGTCCGGCGGTTCGATGACGTAGTCCGGCAGAGCCGTCTTAGCCAATTCGCGCGGCATCGGCTGCGGCCGCACCTTCGGCGGCGGCGGGCACGGCAGATCGTGCCGCGGCAGGCTTTGGCAGCCGACCAGGCCCGTCAGCGCGAGCGCCACGATCAACCAGGGGCGCACCGCCCGAGCGCTAGACATGACATCCCTCCATGGACGCTTCCCCAACGCGCCGCCTCTAAGAGGCGGGAATCGGGACCAACGGCAAATCCGTTTCGCCGTCGGGCAAGGCATTCTCTCGTCGTGAGCATCGACGCGGAAAGTACGGCATCTTTGCAATGCCAGCGCAACGCGTCGCGACTGATTCAGACGTTACATGAGGCATACGGCTGGCCGCAAAGCAACCATTCCGCGAGTGACGTCTGTTACGCCTTTGCCGGAATCATGCGTCGTAAGGTGGACGCTAACCGACCGGCGCGCTGGAGGCGTCGTGGCGGATAGCTTCGTAGAGCTTCTCTTCCGGCGTCTGTCGGTAACGCACGCGATTGATACCGGACACGAGCAGAATCGCCGCCAGTAGGCCCGCCAGGACGATGCCGTGCTGATATTCCCACTTGCCCGGACCGGTTTCCACCATCAAATACCGCAGCAGGGGCCAGCTTCGCACCATTGCAGTGTCTACTTGGCCCATCACGATCGCTAGGCTGTTGTGGAGCACATGGAACAGCATGGGGCACCAGATGCTGCCGCCGCGAATCACCAGGAAACCGAGCACCAGGCCGGTCATCGTCGCCAAAATCGATTGTTGATTGACGGTGTGCGTAATCCCGAACGCCAGGGCCGAGATCACGATCGCTTGCCGTCGATTGCCCAAGTGGCGCAATCCCGACATCACGAATCCCCGGAACGCCAGTTCTTCACAAAACGCCGGCAGACAGGCGAACAGCAGCAGCACTTGCCAAAGCGGCATGGCGTTCAGTTGTTGTTGCACACCCACTAACTGTTCCGAAAGTTGCGGTGGCACGGGATATAGCTGCTGCACAAAGGCCGAGGCCATCGTCGCGGCGGGGTGCAAGCAAAGCGCCAACGCAGCGGCGCCGGCCAATCCGAGCGGTTTCGGCGACTGGAGCTGAAACGTCTCGCGCGGGCTGCGCGACAGGAACCACGCGCAGAGCAGCGTTGGCAGCAGGATCGTCGCCAACTGGCTGCCTAAGGCCACCGTCGTGATGGACGTCCCACTGCCAATCCATCCCTGCAGCCCGAATTGGGCGAACAGAATCGCCGCCACGCAAGTCATCGCGGCGCCCGCCGAAGGAGTGGCCTGGCGATCGCGCCACAGGTGCTTGAGCCAAAGCCGGAGGTCGAGCCGCTCGCTCTCACGGAACAAGACGTTTTCGCGGCTGAATTGATCCACCGCCCAACGAATCGCCATATGGCAACACAGCCCCGTGACGACGATCACCGGCGGCGCAAAGCGTAGGGCGTTCCAAAACTCCCCTTCGAGCAGCGCCCTTAGCAGTAGCACGATGCCGGTCACCGGAATCAGGCTGAATCCAAGCGTCAACTCGACACTCGGCCAAAGCGTCACGAACACCAGCGGCGTGATGACCAGCATCACCGGCATTAGGTAGTACTGCCCTTCCTTGGTGCTGCGGGCCAAGGCCGCCAGCGCCAGGCAAACCGCGCTGAAGAGCGCCGAGACAGGCACCAAGGCGATCAGCAGCCAAACCATCGCGCTCCAGGGGGGCGCGCCGAACACCGGAAATTGGCTAGCCACAAACCCGCCGGTTGAACCCAGGCTCAGCAAATTCAGCACCGCGGTAAAGACGCTGAACAGCATCACCGTGAGCAGCTTGCCCCACACGATCTCACCGCGTTCCGCGGGGCTGATCAAAAGGGTTTCCAGCGTGCCTCGTTCTTTTTCCCCGGCGCAAAGATCGACCGCGGGATAAAACGCGCCGGTCAGCGCCCAAATCAGCAGAATGAATGGCAGAATTTTCGACCAACCGGCCACGCCACGGCGACTGGGCGGAGAGATGTCGGCCGACTCGATGCGAAACGGAATCGCCGCAGCCTCGGGCAATCCGGCGCGGGCCAGGTTGTCGCGGCCAATCGATTCGCTCCAAGTCTGCAAGACTCGCTGCAAGCGGATTTCCGCCAAGCGCGAGTTTTCCTTCCCGTCGTTGAAAATCAACCTGGGCCGCGGGAGCCTCGCGGATTCCTCCGGCGCGGCGGCGCCACTGCGGTCGGGCAACTTGGCGCGGAACTCGGCCAGTCGTTCCTTGAAGCTACCGGGGATCACCAGCACCGCCTCAAGCTCTCCCTTGGAGAGCATTTTCTTGGCGGCGATTTCCTGCTTTTCCGGGGACTGTTTGGTGTCCTCAGGATAGCTCAATTCGAGCAAATCGACTTGCTTCGGATCGTCGAACAGCGAGCTCGCAAACCGCGTGTCGGCGATTAGCGGCGGCGTTTCGGGCAGTTCCGCCTGGCCGATCACCATCACGCGGAACGGCTTTTGTTGCAGAAACTGCAGCACCCGCAAAAAGCTCAGTCCCAGAAGTGGGTACAGGAGCAACGGCAGTACGAAGATCATGAACAGCGTGCGCCGATCGCGCATCTGGTCACGCACTTCGCGCTCGAAGATGATGCGGACGTTGCCCCAGTTCATTTTTGCCCGTTTCATCGTCAGCAGACCGCGGCGTCGAGCCGGCGTTGTTCGTCATGGCGGGAAATGAGCTGGAAGAACAATTCCTCCAGGTCGTGCTCTTGATGCCGTTCGCGCAGTTCGGTCAACGTCCCTTCGGACAGCAGGCTGCCGCGGTGAATGATCGCAATGCGATCACACAGCTTCTCGACTTCGGTCATGATGTGTGTCGAAAACACGATGCACTTGCCCTGCGCCTTCAATTCGGCGACCGTGGTCAGCAACGCCCGGGCGACCAGCACGTCGAGCCCCGAGGTCGGCTCGTCGAAAATCACCACCGGCGGATCGTGAACAATCGCCCGGGCAATGGAAACTTTTTGCTTCATGCCGGTCGACATCTTTGCGCCGAGCACGTCACGAATTTCGTTCATCTGCAGCCGCTCGAACAGTTGTTCCATTCGCGCGCGGAGCGGTTCATCGTGCAGCCCGTATAAGCGGCCGAAGTATTCGACCATTTCCCAGGCGGTCATGCGATCGTAGACGCCGGTGTTGGCCGACATGAAACCAATCTGCCGCCGCACCAAGGACGGCTGCCGCACGACGTCGCAGCCATTGATTTCGGCCGTGCCGTCGGTCGGTTGCAGCACCGTGCTCAAGATCCGTAGCGCCGTGGTCTTGCCGGCTCCGTTAGGGCCGAGCAATCCGTAAATCTGGCCGGGATACGCGTCGAAGCTCACGTGATCGAGCGCCACGAACTCGCCGCGCCGCAGGTCGGCGTATGTCTTCGTCAGACGCTGCACGTGAATCATGGATCGCAGCGATGCGAGGGGACGCACCGTTCGAGGGCCGTACCTATTCCAGGGGGGAGGCGGTGCCGCCCCACCCGGGGAGCGCAAGCCGGCGGCCGGCGCCTTCCTTAGTCCGTTATACCAACGTAGCTTGCGTCGCGCCGACCCTCGGACTAACTTCGCACCGGACTTCGTGTGAATCGCGGCAGGTTGGACCGTCTACGCCGATCCCCCGGGGTGACGGGGCAGCACGAATTGCCAACACTAGCCCGTAGCGCCAGCGAGGGAGGTTTGACATCAGGAATCGGTTGACATGAACCCCGGGCCGGCTCTGCCGCGTCGCTGGAGGGGAACTGGATCGTAATGAAAAGGTCCGCTTGGCGTATTCGTTGTGGTCATCACCGGCGTCAACTCTCCTTCGCTGGCGCTACGGGCTAGTGTGGAACTTGCTTCCCCTGGACCGAGTCCGACCCTTATACTTAAGGGGAACGCCGGAAGGAGACAGCCGAATGGGTCACACGACGCGAACGCTTTGTATGTTGGCCGCACTGGTCTGCGTGGCCGCGCGCGCCGAAGCGGAAGTCTTCGTGCTGGAAAACGAAGGCCGCATCCAAGGTGAATGGCTGAATAAGGACGATGCCAAGGCGGACCATTATCTGATTCGCACCGCGACCGGCGGCTCGGTGAAGCTCGCCCGCGATCAAGTGGTCAAGGTCTACGTCCCAACGGCGGACGAATTGGAATACGAGCGCATTCGCGATACGTATGAGGACACCGCCGAGGGGCAATGGTCGCTCTCCGAATGGTGCCGGGAAAAAAATCTCCGCGAACCGCGGCGCAAACATCTGGAACGCGTCATCGCGCTCGACACGAATCACGCCGATGCCCGTCGAGCGTTGGGCTACACGCTGATCGAAAATGAATGGAAGACGCAAGATCAGGTCTACATCGAGCGCGGTTACGTGCGCTATCGGGGACGTTGGCGTTTGCCGCAGGAAGTCGAACTGGCCGAGCGGCACCGCAAGAAAAAAAAGGAAACCGGCGAGTGGTTCAAGAAACTGAAACTCTGGCGAATCTGGTTGGACGATGAACGCGCCGGCCAGGCGGAAGAGATGCTGCGCGACGTGACCGATCCCAATTCGGTGCCGGCGATTGCTCAATACTTCCGCGGCGAGAAGGTTCCCAACGTTCGCATCCTGTACGTCGAGACGCTGGCGCAAATCCCTTCCTCCGACGCGATCTACGTCCTGGGAGACGGCGCACTCTTCGACGGTGACTTGGAAGTGCGCTTAACGTGTCTTGATTTTCTCAAGAAGGAGCCGCATCCCGAACTCGTCAAATACTACGCGGGCGTGCTGAAACACAAGGACAACTTGATCGTCAATCGCGCCGCCTATTGTCTGAAGGAATTACAGGATCCTTCCGCAGTGACCGCGTTGATTGACGCCCTGGTGACGACGCACAAGCACACGATCAAGGAAGGTGGCGACAGCCAGTATAGCGCCAGTTTCGGCGGCCCTGGCAACCCGGGCGGCGGCGGCGGCGGACTTTCCGCCGGAGGCAGCACCAAGGTCATCGTTGAGCACGTTCGCAACACGGACGTGCTCGACGCGCTCGTGAGCCTGACTGGCGCGAACTTCGGCTACGACCTCCAGGCCTGGAAGTACTGGATGACCGGCCAACAAAAAGCCGCCGCGGCCAACGTGCGCCGCGACGAGAATTAGGCGAATCGATTCCATGCCCAAGACCGTGGCCATCCTCGGCGCCAGCGCCGATCCCAGCAAGTTCGGCAACAAGTCGCTCCGCGCCCATCAGCAGCAGGGCTATGACGTCTACCCGGTGAATCCCAAAGGGGGCCGGATCGAGGGGCTCGCCGTCTACGCGCGGCTCGCCGACGTGCCGGTCGAGCTCGACCGCATCAGCGTGTATCTGCCGCCCAAGATCGGCCTCGGCATGATCGACGAGATCGCCGCCAAGGGATGCCGGGAGTTGTGGCTCAATCCCGGCAGCGAGAGCCCGGAGCTCATCGAAGCCGCGGAATCGCGCGGCCTGAACGTCGTCGTCGCCTGCAGCATTGTCGACCTCGGCGTCAGCCCGGTGCAATTCTAGACGCACGTGGTTTCAATCGTAGCGGTTCTTCCGCCGCGTGGTCATTTCGCCTCGCCTTACGTTGCCGAAAAGCGACGCATGCCGCTTTTTTGGTGGTAATTTTCAGTTGAGGCGAACTATGACGACCATCGGTCAACATCGGAGCCATGCTGCGCGCTGCGGCTGGGCGCTTCTCGCGCTCTGCGTCGGCGGCTGTGCCGGCGGCATGCCCCGACTCGACCCCAGCGGCCGCGGACTGCTCGTCGTCGACCCTCCCGTCGGAAGTTCCAGCGTGACCACAATCGCGCCGCCGCCGACCGGCGCCGCCGCGCCCGGGTGTGCGCCGATCATCGCTCCGCCGGTGGTGATGGCCCCTGCCCCGGCATTGCCGACGATTCCGATTCCCGCGCCGCCGGTAGTGTTGTCCTCCGCGCCCGAGGTTGTCTTGCAACTCGCCCCGGCGGATATAATCGCGCCGGTGGGCAGCGAAGTCACGCTCGTGGCTGGCGTGTTCGGTTCGCAGCAGGTGCTCCAGCCGCGACAACGCGTCGAATGGACGATCGATCCGTCCGGCGTCGGCCACGTGGCGACGATCAGTCAACGCGCGCCGCTCGATTGGCTGTTCGGCGGCGCAGGTTCGGCGCAGAAAATCGACGCCGACTACGCCATCAGTTCCACGGCGACACGCAACTACATCCTCAACCGCGGCACCGCCTCGACGGCCGACGACCTGCCAATCACCGCTGGGCAAACTTGGATCAGCGTCTCTTCGCCGGCGGAAGGCATCAGCCACGTGACTGCCTTCGCGCCGCAGCTCGGCGCGTGGGAAGCTCGTCAACGCACTGCGCGCATCTATTGGATCGATGCTCAATGGAGCTTCCCGCCGTCGACCTCGGCGCCGTCTGGCGGGGAACAGGCCCTGACGACCTCGCTGCTGCGGCTTTCGGATCGGACCGCGCTGACCGGTTACCGTGTGCGGTACTCAGTCGCCGGCGGCGCGCCTGCCAGCTTTGGCGCGGGCGACGGGCAATCGGTGGAGTTGGAAACCAGCCCGCAAGGCGAAGCCACGGTTGATCTTCAACAGGCAACCGCTGCGGCCGGCACGACCGACGTGCGCGTCGAAGTTATCCGCCCCGGCACGCTGTCGGGCTATGACGGGCGGACCTTGACCGTGGCCACGGGCATGACGCGCGTGAGTTGGTCCGGCGCCGGCACGCCGATCACACCTTCCCCGCCAGCAAGCGCCCCGTTTGATCCCGCGCCCATTCAACCCGCCGCCGTCGAACCGGATCCGACGCCGACAGCGCCGGCTGGGTCGCAGCTAAGCGTCCGCATTTCGAATCCGCCCGCCGCGTCGGTCGGCGAGGTTGTGAAATGCGAGATCACGATCGCGAACCTCGGCACGACCGCCACCGGACCGTTGCTCGTGCGCGACGAGTACGACGCCGGTCTGGAGCATGAAATCGAGCGCAGCGCGCCGGGCCAAAAGATGGTTGAGCTCGATTTGGCGTCCATTCCGCCGGGACAGTCGCGCACGCAGCCATTGAACTTCACGGTACTCGCCGCCGGGGAATGGCAGCATACCGTCATCGTTTATACATCTGACGGAACGACGACGCTCGCGCAAGGACAAGGCAACGTGCTGGCGACGGACCTCAACGTCGCGCCTCCGCCGGTCGGTACTCCCTACGAACCGCCACCATCGACCGAGCCTGCGCCAAGCATTCCGCCGGCAGCGTCCGGCGCCGCGCAACAAGGCGATTTGCTCGTCGAATGCGCCGGGCCGGCCAGCGGAAACACGGGCGACGAGCCGTTGTTCACGATCAAAGTGACCAACAACGGCGCCACCGATTTGCATGACGTCACGGTTTTGAATCAGTTCGACCCTGGATTAACTGCGCTACAATTGGCGCCGTCGGCACATGAACGCGTCGGCGAAGACATCCGCTGGACACCCCTCGCGACACTGGCCGCCGGGGCGTCGAAGACCTTCAAAGTGAAATACCGCTGCGTTTCGGCGGGCAATTCCATCTGCAGTTCCGTGACCGTCACCTGCCGCGAGCAACTGCGGGCCGACGATCAGAAGTGCATGAGCGTTCGCGCCGCGGCGAGCAAACTCTCCGCCACGATGTTCGACAGCCGCGATCCGCTGGCCGTGAGCAAAACTGGCTTCTATGAAGTGCGCATCACCAACGAGGGCACGAGCGCTGATACCAATGTCGTCGTCACCGTCACGCTGCCGCCGGAACTGACCGCGGTACCGGCCGGAACCGTCGGACCGGGCGGAGTCGGCGCGCAGGTCGAAGGCCAGCGCGTGCGGTTCGATCCGCTGGCGGAAATTCGTCCTGGCGAGCCGGTATCGTTCCGTGTCGTCGCCCGCGGTGTCACGCCGGGAGCGGCACGCGTGACCGCGGAGATCGCGAGCACCGGCCTCGCGCAACCGGTCGCCGCCGAGGCCGAAACCCGGGTAATCTCGGGAACGGATTAGTTGCGAAGTTGAAATGCGGTGACGCGGCAGGTTTAATGACGGGCGTGGCTTTGCTCTGCTCCGGAGAACGTCCTCGATGCACCGCCGTTACTGGATTGTTTCGTTCATTTGCGCTTGCCTGCTGCCTGGCACTTCTCGCCTCGAGGCGGAATGGGCGTTCGACATGGCTGAGCCAGAGCGCGAACTGGGCGTGGGATACGCCGTCTCGCTCGCCGACGTGAACTCCGACGGGCGGCTCGATATTATCGTCGTCGATACCGAACGCGTGCTCTGGTACGAAAATCCCTCCTGGCAGCGGCGCGTGATCACGGCCGGTACCACGGCGCGCGACAATGTCTGCGTCGCGCCGCACGACATCGACGGCGACGGGCGGTTGGACCTAGCCATCGGCGCCGGCTGGAAGGGACTCGATTCCAACGCGGTCGGCACCGTGCAATGGTTGACGCCGGGCGCGACGCTCGATGAGCCGTGGACGGTGCGGCACATCGCCGACGAGCCGAGCGTGCATCGCATGCGGTGGGTCGATCTCCATGGAGACGGCCAGCCGGAGTTGGTGATGCTGCCGCTCTTGGGCGCAGGCACAACGGGCCCCGCGTTCGCCGAGAAGACCGTGCGCCTGATGGCGTATTCGATCCCCGCCGCCCCCCTCAAAGATCGCTGGCCAGCGACGGTGCTCAATGAGGAATTGCACGTCGCGCATAACTTCTGGCCGACTGACCTGAACGGCGACGGCAAGCTCGACCTACTCACGGTCAGCTTCGAAGGCGTGTCGCTGCTGGAACGCAACGACGACGATACCTGGCGAAGAACCGTGATCGGCGCCGGCTACCAGGTCGAAGGCGCACCGTCGCGCGGAGCAAGTGAAATCAAGCGCGGGCAATTGGCGAACGGCCGCGACTACATCGCCACCGTCGAGCCTTGGCACGGGTTTCAAGTCGTCGTCTACACACGACCGGCCGACGCCGCGCAACCGCTCTGGGATCGCCACATGCTCGACGAACAACTTAAATGGGGCCACGGCGTCTGGTGCGCGAATCTCGACGCCGACGCCGACGAGGAATTGATCATCGGCGTGCGGGACTCCATCGACGAAGCCAACCCGCGCGGCGTGCGTATCTACGATCCGGCTGTGGACGTCGCCGGCGCAATCACTTGGACACGGCAACTCGTCGATCCTGCCGGCGTCGCCGTGGAAGACCTCGGGGCCGCAGATTTGAATCGAGACAGACTCACGGACATTGTCGCCGTCGGCCGCGCGACGAAGAATGTGCGCGTTTACACGGGGAAGAAATAGACGGTGATCGGTATGCCGCGCTGTTAAGCCCAGGGAAGGTCGTCGAAACCGCTCCATGGGCGGAAGTCATGGACGACCTTCCCTGGGCTTGGCGCGAAAAGCCGCGCTACGCCGCCGCGGCTTGCGCATCGTTGCGTCGCGCGACGATCACCAGGCCGTGGCGATTGGCGAACTCCAGCACCGCCGCCTCGTCGAGGATGATCGTTTTATCGGCTTCGATGGCCAGCGCCGCCGCGCCGGCCTGTACCATCGTTTCCAGCGTGCCGACGCCGATCGTCGGGACGTCGAACCGCATGTCTTGCTGCGGTTTCGCGGTCTTCACGACGGTGAAGCCGCCGGACCGGCAAAGTTGCCCCGCGCGGCGAATGCATTCGTCGGTCCCTTCGATCGCTTCCACGGCGAACACGGCGCGGCCTTTCACAGCGACGCTCTGCCCCACGTCGAGCCGACCCATCTCCTTGGCCAACGACCAGCCGAAATCCATATCAGCGACTTGCGCCGCCGTTGGTCCGCGACGCGTTAGTTGTCCTGCTTTCACGAGCAACTCCGGAGCAAAATCGGTGGCCGGTGCGACGGTGATGCCATCCTTCGCGAACTCCGCAATCGCCGCGCCCAGTAATGTGTCATCCTTGCGATCGCTCTTCGTCAACCAGAAGTGCGGGTAATAGCACTTCACCGCCCGCCAATCCGGCACGATCTTCAACCACACCCAAGGTTGAAACAGTTGCACCTTGTGAATCTTGCCGGCCATAGTGATCTGCGTGCAGCGCTGCCGGCGATAGTAGCGAATCGCTTTCCCCAACTGCGCCATGCCCAGCCACTCAAAGTCAGCGCAAATCTCGCGCAATGCCGGATCGGCGTTGTCCTTCAATCCCAGGCAATAAATCGAATAGCCTTGCGCTCGCAACGCTTCGGCGACCACGATCGGATAACGCCCCCAACCAGCAAGCAATCCGACGCGCGGAGGACCACCGGCTGCTGTTGTCGCGGGCATGGGTGAGATACAAGTGATGAGTGATGAGTTCACTTTACTCGACTGAAAACTGAACACTGAAAACTTCAAACTTCCTCATGCCGCCTTCTTTTCATTCGCCAAACCTAATCGCTCGCGCAACTCGGTCACCTGGCGGACTAACTCGCGGAACTGCGCACGCATCTCGGGCAACTTCGTCCAAGCAGCTTGCTTGACGTGTTGCTCGCGGATCGGCGTGGCCGGAATGCCCATCATCACGACGCCGTCCGGAACGTTGTTCGTGATACCTGCCATCGCCGTGATCACCGCACCACGGCCGATGTGGACGTGATCGCGCACGCCGACTTGTCCGCCCATCACGACGTAGTCGCCGGTCGACGTGCTGCCGGCGATACCGACCTGGGCGCAAAGTAGATTGTGTTTGCCAATGCGGCAGTTGTGGGCAACCTGGACCTGGTTGTCGATTTTCGTCCCTTCACCGATCACCGTGGGACCATAAGTGCCGCGATCAATCGTCGCGCCCGCGCCAATCTCCACGTCGCTTTCGATTTCCACCCAACCCAGTTGTGCGGAGATCTCGTGTCGCCCGTTCTTTTGGGAATAGCCAAAACCGTAGGCGCCGACGATCACGCCGCCGTGAATCGTGACGCGATCACCAACGATGGTCTCGTCATACAGCACCGCGCCCGGAAACATTGTGACGTCGCGTCCAAGTCGGCAGCCAGCCATCAGATGAGCGCCGGCGTGGATCGTGCCGCCATCGCCGATCACGCAGTCGTCGCCGATCGTCGCGCCGGGGCCAATCGAGACATTGTTTCCCAGCGTGGCGGTGTGGCTGATCGAGGCCGTCGGATGAATTCCCCGCGCGCCCGCCGTCCGCGCCGGCCGAAAATGCAGGACCAGCCCGGTAAACGCCTGGTGAACGTCGTCCACTTCAATTGCGGGCCGGGAAACCCCCGCGAGACCTCGCGGAATCACCACCGCGCCGGCCGCCGAGCCGTTGAGCTTCGGCAGTTTGTCGGCGTGATCGATCAGGCTAATGTCGTTCGCCCCGGCGTCGCGCAAGGTCTTCGCGCCTTCGACGCGGAACTGCTCGTCGCCGCGGACCGTCCCCTGAACTAAGGACGCCAATTCGGCCAATGTCGCGGCCATGGGACGGATTCCTTTCCGTGCGGGTACGCAATGTCACCCAAGCTAAGCTCGGGCGGAAAATGTACCCGGAGTAGCTGTGCAGGGGCAAGCGGAATGTCGAATTTCGAAGCTCGAATGACGAATGAATGTCGAAATCCGAATGTCGAAACAGGGGCTCTACGAAAGATGGCGGGGCGTGGCCATTTAGACATTCGACATTCGGAATTGATTCGTCATTCGGATTTCGGCATTCCGAATCACCCCGCGCCGCGGCCGCGGTCGAAAGCGTCCTGGTCGCGGAGGTAGATCGCCAACGTCGATTCGAAGGTCTCGGGCGAGATCTGCCAGACCGGTTGTTCGTTCGTATGGGCGTTGGAATGAGCCACGAGCAGCCGGTACAAGAACCGGAACAAATGCCGGGGCACGCGCAGTTGCCGGAAGGAATCGATCAACCGGCGTTCGGAAATGCCGTCGGACAAAAGGGAGCGGATGTTCGGCTTCGCCCCGTCTTTCGCACAGGCCTGCAACCGGGCATTGGCGACGTCGAACAAGGCCTCGCCCGACCAGTTTAGCGAAGGAACCATGTTCTGTTTGTCGAGCCGGGCGCGCTGGTAAAAGTCGCGTTCCTCGCGATCGACGTCGTGCCCGAGCTCGATCGGCAACAGCAATTTGATTCCCAAGCCAGGATGCTTGAGGAATTTGTTGTCGAGCATGGACCAAATGAGCTGCCGCATCAATTCCGATGCGCCGTTGATCAGATGCGGTTCGTCGACGCGGTCGACCAGCACCACGATGCCGGTATAGCCAAGGCTCCGCAGCACCGATTGGAACTTTACCAGCAGCTCGTAGCGATCGTCGGTGCGATCCTTATTCGGTAGCGGCTGCCCGGCGATTTCACGATACGGAAACAGGGCCAACAGGCGCGAGACCGCCCACGGCCGATGATCGATCACGCGGCAATGGCGTTGCAAGGCGTTTGCTGGCCAAAACGACGCCCACATGCGCCACAGCCACGGCGTCCAACCCGCCAGCACCAACAAATACGGCCAGGGGAAGCGGCTCCAGAGTTGATTCCAGGCGCCCTGCGCGGCCAGAATCGCCACGACCGCGGCGGTGACGAGTAGGCCTAGGACGATCGGCCACTGCGAGGTCCAGGTGGAAAACTTGAGCACGCGCGCGAGCCGCCGCCAGCGCCCTTCGATCGGCTCGGCGAGCGTGCGATCATACGCGGCGGCCAGCAATAACAAATCGCGGCGCTGCCAGTGATCTAAGCGTTCGACTTCGGGACGCTGCGTTCCGGATGCGTGCGAGCCTTGTCCGAGCACGCGATCCACCAGCGATGTCACGCCCAACGACAGGATCGCGTCCATGTGGTCCCACAGACGCCATTCGGCCAGCATCAAATCCGGGCGGCGGCGGCGCGACGGCAGCTTTTCGCGAAAACGATCCAGGAACGGATTGAAGTCGTCATACTCGATGACGAACTGCCGCTCTTGCGGATGGACGCGATTGAATTCTTCCAAGTGGCGGACGATCTGCAATCGCAACGCCGTCTTGCCGGCGCCTTTTTCGCCGAACACCACCGAGGTCGCCGGTTCGCCAGGCTCGCCGTACACCTTGTCCCAGGCCGGATGGTACGTGCCGGAGATGCAGTGATCTTTGAACACCGGATCGGTCTGCGCATCCTCCTCGGCGAAGGGATTGCTGAGCACGCCGTGATGTTCGAGGAAACGCTGAATCTTCATAACAAGCGACGCGGATCGTGCGGCGGGAGGGCGAAAATCTGGGCGAGCCCGAGGCACCGCAAGCATAGCTTGGGGAACGCCCGGTCGCATCCGCTCCCGGGGCTACTTCGCTTGCAGTCCTTCGATCATTTCCACAAAAGCTTGGTGTTGTTCTTCCACGGTTTTCGCGGGTCCGTAGAACTTGACGAAGTACTGGCCGATCTTGTCGCCGACGAGGATCGCCGCCACCATCCGGTAGTTTTCCCGCTCGACGCCGGCCGCCATCGGGTTCGGGCGGTCCATGAACGTGCCGGCGATATCCACCAGATGCACTTCCACATCGCCGACCTTGAGCTTCTCCGGCTTGGCCGCCTCGACCGCGCCGCCAGCCGGTTGCTTGAACTGGGCGTACCAGCGCTCGATGTTGGCGTCGATCGAACCGCCCGCCGCCATGATCGTCATGCGACCAGGTTGCTCGTCTCCTTCAGCTACCGGCACACTGAACTCGTGCTCGATGATCCGCGAGCGCGGCTCTTCGCGCTTCCAGTCCTCCGGCGCGGTCAGTGTGAATTTCCCTTCGGCCAATTCAATGGCGCGATTTGCTTCCGCTTCTTCCGCCAGCACCGGCGCGGTAGACAACACCAGTGCGCAGGCCGTCGCGCGCACCAAAGCTGGAATCCAAGAGTTCATCAGGGTCGTCCTTTTGAGGAGAAGCAAAGCAGCAAGTGAACCGGGCGCTCAACTCAGTTGCGCCTCAGACAAAACCGAGCGAACGCTTGGCCATTGGCCAGTCGATTCGCCAGCCGGCGGCGTACCGCCTGGGTTGGTGAGCACATAAATCAAAATGGGCAGCAGCAACAACACACAGAGCACGAGCACGCCCATGATGATCAGCCCGGTCGAACGAGCACGTTTGCGTTTCGCCAGCAACATCGCCGTGGCGGCGCTCGCGGCGTCCAACTCATCCACATCCTGCGGAATGGGCGCCGTGGGGAAACTCACCATGGTCTTCGACGACAGCGCTGGGCGCTCGGCCTTCACCGGCGCAGTCACCGGGACCGGCCGATTCCCCAGTTCGGAAAACGCCGCCGCAGCCGGTTGCCATTCCGGGTCACCCTCGCGCCAGATCAACGTATCCGGCGTGATTCGCCCTTCGGCGATCCATTGCCGCAGCACGCTTTCCGCCGCCGGGCCGTATTGGCCCCCGGAAGGCGGTCGCACGAACCACTTTGATTCAACAGCCGCAGCGGCGGCGGACATTCCGTTGGAAGCGACCGGCGCGGGCGCAGGTGCAACGGGCGACGCAGCGCCGTTGGTCGCCGCACCGCTTGGCGAGACCGCGGCCGCCACGGCCTCCGCTTCGTCAGAGGCCGGAATCTGGATTTTCGCCTGGCACTTCGGACAAGCCCCACGTTTGCCCGCCAACTCGGTCTTAACGTTCAGCTTGGCCCCGCAGGCCGGGCATTGAAAGCGAATTCCCATCTTGAGCTTGGCAGCCCGCGACCCCAACAGCCGCCGGCCTCCTCCTGTTCCTTGGTCCGATCTCCCTGACCGGTAGCCCCGTTGCGATTATACGATTCCTTTCGTGGGGATGGGAAGCAAGCAATCGGACCGGCCGTCGCCAAAGTCGCAGTCCGGGCGAACCTGGCAACTTGGCGAAAGCGGAGCGTTGACCGATGGAAGCATGCCCCGTAACCTCTCACTGCCGCTGCACGGCAGCGAAAACCCAAGGTCGCGCTCCAAACCATGAGTTGATTGCATGCCCACGCCCGAACCGCCGCTCGAAATCGCGATCGTCGGCGACCTGACCGAACACGAATCGGAGCTCACCGATCGGTTGCTGGACGTACCGCCGGGCGGGGAATGCATCCTGTATTTTGATTCCCCCGGCGGCAGCCCCTATGTCGCCTTAGCATTGATGAACCTGATCCGTCTGCGCGGACTCCGTGCGACGGGAGTGGTGACGGGCGAATGCTCCTCGGCCGCGATCTGGCCCTGGGCCGTCTGCGAGCGCCGGTTGGTCACGCCGCTGAGCGTGTTGCTATTTCATCCCATGAAGTGGCAGAGCGAGGAGCACGTCGGACTGGCCGAGGCCGCGGAATGGGCACGGCATTTTGCGTACTTGGAACGCGAAATGGACGTTCTCCTGGCCCAGGTCTTCGGCGCCAGCATCGATGCGGTCATCGCCTGGATGCAACCCGGCAGGTACGTCATCGGCCAGGAGATCGTCGACGCCGGTCTGGCGGAAATGTTGGACCCCAGTGCGCCGATGGTCCCCGCAGCCGCCAGGAGCGGCGCCACGAAGCGGCGCAAGAAAAAACCTCGCAAGGATCGCAGCGGCTAGCATCGCGCCGCGGATCAAAATGTCGGTCGCACCGGTTTCGCCGGTGGGCGGAATTTGCGCGATCGTATTGCGGCGCGCTGCTGTCGCTACCTTCCGCTTAATGCGCACTCTCTGGAGCGCCTCGCGCGCCCTGGCGGGCGGTCGCCGATATCATTCGATAAGTGCGTTCATCGATTGCCCACGGCGGACTCTTCGGAAAGTACCATGACCGTTTCCCGCACCGTCCAAGTGATTCGCGGCTTGCAAGGTATTGGACTGTCCGCCGTATTGGCCGGCGGCGCCGCTGCGCAACCGCCGGACTATTTGTTCCAGCAAGCGCCGACCGCGGAACAACCGGCCGCGGAAACGCCGACGACGGAAACTCCCGCCGCGCCGGTGACATCGCCGACAGTTGAGACGCCGGCCGCGACAGATGCCGCCGACGCTACGGCCGAGGCCGCGGCGCCCGCCGAAGGTCCGCAAATCAACGATGATGCCTTGGAAGCCTTTCAACGGGCTAACATCTTGGTCAACCAAGGCGACTTCGCCGGCGCTCTCGCAGCGACGGACGAGGCGATCAGCTTGCAGCCGGACTACTTTGACGCCTTTTTGTTCCGCAACCTCGTCTATCGTCTGACCGGCAATTTCGTCGAAGCGATCCGCGCCGTCGACCAGGCGATCGCCATCGACCCTGTCGCGGCGAACGGCTACTTGAATCGCGCCTTGACCTACGTCGAAACGAAAGATTTCGACAAAGCCCTGGCGGACGTCGACGAAGTCCTCAAGACCACGCCCAACAACGCGCAAGCGTTCGTGGTGGCCGGTCAGATTCACGCGAAGCAGGAACATTGGCAACAGATGGCGGATGCCTATAGCAAGGCGATTGACTATGCAGCCACCGCACCGGGCACGATCGGCGATTCACTCATGCAGCGCGGCATCGCGTTATTCCATTTGGGCGAATACGATGTCGCTAAGCTCGACTTCGAACAGGCCGCGATCTTTGGCGGGGGACTGGGCGGCGAAGCCAACCGTTGGCGCGGATACATCTACGCCATCCAGGGCGACTACTACCGCGCGATTCGTTGGTACGATCGCGCGATTAAAGCGAACCCTGGCAACGCTCAAGCGTTTCGCAACCGTGGGATGGCGTACCTGAACCTGGCGGCATCCGAACCCCAGATCGAGCATTTTGCCCTGACGGAGGCGTTGGCCAGCTTCAACGCCGCGATTCGCCAGTTGCCGAACGACGCGCAGCTCTATTACCGTCGCGGCGTGGCCTATGACCGCCTGGGCGCCAGCGACAGCGCTCGCTCCAGCTATCAAACGGCCGTTCGTCTTGATCCGAAACTCACCGCCGCGGCTGATAAGTTGTCCTCGCACGAATCGACCGAGTACTGGTACGACGAATAGCGGTCGCCGCCAGCACGCCTGCTTGTCGAAAAAGCGGGTCGTAGCAATTCTGTGTCCCACGATGCCGATCTCACGCATCGAATCGCTGGTCCGTACGGCGCCGGCAAGGCATGTCGGCGAAAAAAAGCTAAGGTTCCACTGGTAGGTGAACTATGTGGAACCGCGCTATATTCATGATCGAGCACGCTTCGCGTGCGTGGGACTGGCAAGAATGGGTCGGCGCGTTCGCGTGCCTGTACCTCGTGGCCTTCGTATTCTTGTCTGCCTTTCGCCTGCGCCGCTAAGCGTTGCACCAGCGTTCCTCCGTAGCCGAGGAATTTGACCTCGGCCGCACCGTCCACAATCGCGCGCATCGGCCTCCTCGCGGCGAGCCTTGTGTATTCCCACCAGCTCCCCTCAAGCGATGCCCCCTCCCCGAGGTCGCAGACCTCGGCTACAGCGGAGGACGCGGCGGCAGCACTTCAATCCCACCACCAGCGGTCGGGTTGATCTGATACTCGCCGAACGCGATCGCGTTCGCTGCCGAGCTTTCCGGTCGTGTCCTTTTGCGGTGGCGTGTTGCGGAGCGCTGCGTACGGGTCGAGCCGCACGCCGCCGGAAACAGCCGCGATGATTTGTTTCCCTTTGATCACGCGATGGTTCACCACCGACTCCACGGCCTGCGGTGCGGACGCCAGCGGAATCGAAAACTGCTGCGGGTTGTTGAAACAAGTCAGATGCCAGCCCACGCGATCCGGCACATGCTGCGTTTCCAGCAGCGCGGCCACAAGCGCGAGATCGAAGACGTTTTGTAGTTCGGCGTACACGGGATACTTCTCCGCCAGCTCGCCAAAGTGCTGCGTAAAACTGTTGGCGAAAGCCTGATTCAAATCATTCGCTTGTCCTGTGTGCTGGCGCTGACCGTTCGCGGCGAGGAATTCGTTCTCGCTCTGAACTTGTACGCCTTGTCCGCGTAGCTCATAGGCCAACCCTTCCTGGTCAGCCACCACAGCGCTGTAGTTCATGGTGAACCACCAACGCAACACGTCCATCAGCGGCGCCGTCTGGCCCGGCGCGAGCTTCACCGAATCGAGGTAACTCACCACGCCTGGCACCGATTCTTCCAGCCCGATGCCGACCAGCTTCATACGATAGTCCGCCTCGAACAACACCTGCGCCACGCGGGTGCGCGGGTCGATGCCGCGAAAGCGCACGTCTTGGAGACCGACGCGATCGCGGATGCTTTCCAGCCAAGCGCTGCGCGCTCCGGCCTTGAGCGGCTTGGCGCTCGTGGCGTTGATATACTCCTGCGCCGCGGCCAAGTTCTCCGCGCGCGGGTCAATGGAACAGGTCATGGCAGCGTCCGGCGCCGCGCGCATGGCGCGGAGCAGCGTCACGAGATCGTTGAGCTGCACGACGGGCCGCCCCGTTTCCGTGCTCACCGCGCGCCCTTCGGCATCGCGCTGCCAATTGCCGGCCGGTCCGGCCAGCACGATGTCGCCGGTCTCCGGATAGACGAGCACATATTTCACTCGCTGCAGTCCGGCCAGAAACGCCAGGTCTTCCTCGATCGGCTCGCCTGCGGCCAGGCGCACCTGGACTTCACGCTCCAATCGCGTGAGTGAAATCTTGCGCAGTCCGGAAGTCGCCCGCACGGAACCGGCCGTCGCAGTCTCATTCTTGGCCTTTTGACGCAGATCTCTCAACCAGTCCGAATCCGCGCTCGCCAGCTGTCGATGTACCGTTCCGGCGGCGTCGATGTGGACGCCGGATTGGAATTCCTGGACTGCTCCTGCACCGCCGACTTCGGTCCAAGTCGTGGGCGCGATTGTGGATGTAATCAGTTCAATTAATGAATCAAAGTCCGGCTGCACGCCGCCCCCCTGACGGAAGCCGGTCTGATTGCCGAGATTCGCCATGGTATCGCTGCGGGCCAGATCGTCATCAATCGCGCCGGCGCTGTCGAGCGAAGCGCGCTTGGCGCCGACTGCGGCTTGGGCCATCGCCAGTTCTGCGAAGCGCGCGTCTTGTTGTTTGGCGTCCGCCGCTTGTGCCGCCGCTACGCGGGCCGGTGCGAATTCCCCCGCGGCCAGTTGCTCGGCAAACAACGGGTCGGCCGCAGGCTCTTCCGCACGAGCGGGATTGCCGACGCAGAAAATGCCACACCCAGTGATCAGTGACAAAACGCCGCGCGGCAGATATGCACGCACGCCAACGGCTCTGGAAGCCATGAGACGCTCCTCTCGCCAAGAATTGCCTGTTCCGTCTGCTCGCCCAAAGGATCAGCGTGACGGATCACCGGGGGGCGTGTCAAGCAATTCGAGGAAAATCGAGCAGGAATTACACTAGCCCGACGCGCCAGCGAGGGGGAGCGGACGTGGATTGGAGCACGACACTTACTCCAAGACAACCTCATCTTCCCCTCGCTGGCGCGTCGGGCTAGTGAATTAGAAGCAGCCCACATCGATAGCGCCAGCACGGACGCTGGCGAGGGAATATCGAATGAATGACGAAGGGTCGGCCTGTTAACTAGGGGTGACGGCATTTTGACATTCGACATTCGGACTTGATTCGACATTCAGATTTCGTCATTCGACATTCCCCCGCCGGGCGGTACTACGCGTCCCGCAACTGCAATCCTCACTACCGGAAAACAACAACGGCCCACCCGGATGCCCGGGAGGGCCGTGTGTTGATTCAGGTTGTTGCGATCGGACGTGCGGTGCGAAGCGAGGGCGAATCGCACCGACTCCGACGCGACCTTAGTTGCAGCCGCAAGACGATTCGCAGCCGCAAGCGTCCGCGCACGGATCGCAGCACGAATCACAGCAGGTCCGCTTGCAGCACGAACGGAGCCAGCCGCCCAGACGGTGCAGCAAGCGCGGACGGCAGCAGGGATCACAGCACGGATCGCAGCAGGAATCACAAGCGTCGCCGCAAGGATCACAGCAGCTCGTCTCGGCTTCGCAGCTCGGTTCACAAGCGTCGCACGCGTCGGCGCAAGGATCACAGCACGTATTGCAGCAGTCACAGCCGCCACAAAGACGCTTCAACAGGCCGCAGGCGCTCGCATCACGGGCGTCGGCCAAACAGAACAAGGCGGCAATCGCCACCATCGGAAACAACACTCGCGACTTCATGAGAAGTCTCCTGTAGGGGAGGAAAGACTGGCTGGTTGCAAATCGAAACACGATCTTGGTAGCGCTCGAGCTAGGGTTCGTATCGGCGCGTCCCCGCCGCCCCGTTAATCCAGGAAAACCAGTTAGGATAAATCCATCCAGAACATCGCTAACGGCTGGGAAAAGATGAACAGTTGCGTTGACCCGGGCGACGGGCGAATCGCTGCGACCGTTTCCTTCGGAACCGGAATTTGCGCATAACTCAGGCGACCGTCGCGGCGGGCCGTGTTTCGCCTCCCTGACCGTTCCCCGCAGCTTGGCCCGTTGACCGTATCCATGCGACCGGCAAATCTGCCTGGACCTGGGAAATACCCCCAGGGGGAAGGTGAACTGTGAGCTAACTTTTCCCATTGGTCTTTTACTTGCGGTACCGCCCCCTCGTGCTAGGAACCGTTGTTTTGTGCCTCGAGGTCGTCACATGACGTTGTCTGTCACCCAAGATGAGCCCCCGTTGTCGTATTCCACGCTCGCGGACGATTCGGATCTCGCCGAGATCGTGGAGATGTTCGTGCACGAGATGCCCGATCGGGTGTCGAATTTGCTGCGCCGCTTTGAGTCGCGGGATCTGCCGGAGCTAGAGCGCGCAGCACATCAACTCAAGGGCGCCGCGGGCAGCTATGGCTTCCACCAACTTACGCCAGCCGCAGCCCGACTCGAAGCGACGCTGAAACAGCGCCGGCCGGAAGAAGAAATTCTCGCTGCCTTGGACGGGCTCGTAACGCTCTGCCGCGGCGTCCGGTCCGGCGCCGGCGCCTAGCTATTCACGCTCGCGCAAGAAAAAAACTCAAAGCCCAGGGAAGGCCACCGAAGTCGTCGCCGATGGTACGACTTTTAGGGCCTTCCCTGGGCTTAGCGCAACCGTCGCTTTCCTACTTCTTAGCGGCCGCCCGCAGCGCCACGAGGTACGGAACCGGCTGGCTCCCGAGCGCATTTAAAACCGTGCCGCCGGCCGTGAAGCAATGGGTGATCCAATCCGGCTTGCCATACCGGTCCAGCGCCGTGCCCCCTTCGCCGCCGCCGATGTAGACCTCGGCCCCGGAGTCTTTCATCCGTTTCAACTGGCTGACGAAGCGCCGCGTACCCTCTTCGAAACGCGGGTCCTCGAACATCCCGAACACGCCATTGTGGAACACCACAGGCGGCTCCGCTCCTTCGCGCTTCTCCGCCAAAAACTCGCCGACCTTCTGTTCAAACAGCGCCGAGGTCTTCGGTCCGATATCGAATTGCTGATCCGCCGGGCCAATCACTTCCGCGGCACGGCCGTCCTGCAGAATGAAATCGACCGGCAAGACAAAGCGAATCCCCTTCGCGCGGGCGTCGGTCAACATCGACTTCGCCTGATCGATTCGCGCGCGTTCGATGTAGTACGGCCTGTCGGCGTGCGCCGGGTCCTCTGCCACGCCGAGTGAAAACGTCTGACCATCCAATTCCGCCGCCGCCTTCTTGAGCGCCATGGCCAGCGAGCCGGCGGTGAACACCCAGCGAATCGTGCCGCGGCCGATCATCGCTTCCAAGTCGTCGAGCTTGTCTGTCTTCAGGCCAGAGAAAATCACCAACTGCGTTTTGAGGCAGCGCCGCATTGGTCCGTCGAACTCGCCCGCCACGTATTGCCCCAATGCCACGCGGTCCATCGCCAGCGGGACAATCGTGCTGGAAGCGTCGAGGCTCCCCGCGGACAGGGCTTCATTGATATAAATCCGCGACACCTTCGCCGCCAACTCGTTAGCGAACTTGGTCAAATCGCCGACCAGATTGGACAAATCGCCCGGCTTGGCCTTCCAGAGCACGCGTTCGACGTCGTAAGCACGCGTGTTTTCCAGCACCAGCACGCTGCCCGGCGCGGCGTCGGCAATCGCCTTCGCGGTGGCCTCTGTCACCGTCTTCGTGTTCGCGTCGTACCAGTTGGTCAGCAGCGGAACCGGCGCGCCGAGCAATTCGCCAAGTCGCACGGCGACCGCCTTCAACGAGCCTTCCGGCTTGCGGCCGATGTGCCCGAAAATGATCTGCTTCCAGCCGCGCTCGCGGCCGAATTGAAGCGTGGCCAGCATCGATCGCAGCCGCACGTCCCCTTCGCCGACGGTGGCGCCCGGCTTGGCATCGACGTCGCCCCGGATCAGCACCGGCGTCCCGGACGGCACGTCGCTGAGTGAATTCAATCGGGGAATCGCCGCCAAATAGCCTTCCAGCGTGCTCTCCGGCGCCGGGGCGTCTCCCAACAAAGTGCGACAAAGCTCCAACAACGCTTGTTCCTGGACCGGCATGACGACCATCTCCCGTGCTGTTTTTCCAACGGTTTTACCGTCAAGCACGATAGCAGATGGTCGTTGCCAGGGAAAAGCGGGCGCAAGACGGCAGTTTGAAGTTTTCAGTGTTCAGTGAGGACTGCGCGCCCTGACACTGAAAACAGAACACTTCAAACTTCAAACTACCTACTTATACTTCCCCCGGTATTTATCCGCCGGGTACTTTTGCCGATTCTTCCCCATCTTCAGCTCCATGGCCGCCGCGACGTCGATATCCAATTCGTTCGCCAGCGCGAAGGCGTAACACACCACGTCGGCCAACTCGTCCGCCACGGCAGCCAGGTCTTTGTCCTGCTTGGCGATCGCCCGGGATTGCTCCGGAGTGAGCCATTGAAAGTGCTCCATCAATTCCGCCGCTTCGATCGCGAGCGCCATCGAAATATTCTTCGGCGTGTGGAATTGCTTCCAATCCCGCTCGCCGACGAACTCGCGCACCATTTCGCGCAATTCGCCCAACGGAGTTTCCTGATCGTTCATCGCGCGAGCCTCCAAGAAAGACGGGGACCCTCCTACACTAGCCCGTAGCGCCAGCGAGGGGGAGCGGACCACGCGTACAGTTGGAGACGAAACTCTCAGTCGGCCGGTCCATTCGCAACCGAGAGCTTGGACGTGTTCACGTTGGCAACGTCTTCTCTCCCTCGCTGGCGCTACGGGCTAATGTTCGCGCTTCAAGCCGCTTGGGAGGACATTGCCGTTTCCCCGCTGCGGCGGCGATATTCCTCCGCCAGGTAGAGCATCATCTCCAGCACCAGCAAATCGGCGCGCGTCAGTACATGCCGCGTGCTGCGTGCGCCGAGGCCGCGCACCAACTCTTCCAACGCCAAGAGATGCAATTGCAACGTCTGCCGGGCGCTGATGTGGGCCGTCGCCAAGAGTTCGGCGAGCAAGCGCATTTCTTCCGCCAGGTTGCCGGAGCCCATGATCACGTGGGTGCGCAGCAACTCGCGATAGTGCGCCACGAGCGGCGCCGGTAAATCGTTCTGTGCCGCGGGCAACGTATTACGCGAAGCCAGTTCGGCGCTCGCGGAGGTAACCGCCTCGGAATCTTCCGTCCCGTCCTCGCAACGCCGATGTAACGATTCCAGGTCGCGCACCAAGGCCCGCTGCTCGCAGAGCACGTGCTCGGCCTCGTGGTGCTCGCGTTCCAATCGCGAGCGCTCCAATTGCGAAAGGCGGCGATTCTCGCGCACCATGCGGCAGCGTTCGACCGCTTTCGTCAACGTCCAGAGCAGGCCGCGCGTTGACGTTGTTCGCTGCGACAAATACGCATCAGCACCGACCTCGAAGCTGAGCGGCGCCATCTCCAATTCCGGTTGCGCGCCGAGGATCACCAGCGCCTCGTCGCCACCAGCGCCGCGGATTCCTTCGACGATCGCCAAGGCGTCTTGCACGCCGTCCAGATGCGTGACCAGCACCGCGTCGAACGAGGCAACGTTCAATTGTTCCAGCCCAGCCGCCGCGCCGGCGATCTCCGTCAATTTCACGTCGACGGCATTATCCGCGGCGAAGGCCTCGGCCAGCCAGGCGTCCGCGCGCCCCTCCGGCGCGATGTGCAACACGCGAAAGGTGCTGGGCAGCGAGCCCCAGCCGCCGCGTGCTGGCGACGGAATCTGCGGCGGTGAGTAGGTCGGCATCGGCCGGCTCCGCGCGAGGTGAATTCGGGGGCGAACTGTACCTGTCTCTTGGGATTGGGTCAACGCCGCGCCTGGCCCTCCCTTGCCAGAACCCGCCAAAAACCGCAAACTGCCAAAGCGCCCACGGGAATCCAGACGCACAGCAAGGAGCTGCCACGCATGCTTTATCCCGTGATCATGGCCGGAGGTTCCGGCACCCGATTCTGGCCGGAAAGCCGCCACTTGCGGCCGAAACAACTGCTGCCCCTCGTGGGCGAGCGGACGATGATCCAAGCGACCGTCGATCGGCTGATCGGGCTCGCGCCGGCGGATCAAATGCTGATCCTCACCAACGCCCAGCAAGCCGACGCGATCGCAGCGCAATTGCCATCGCTGCCGGCCAGTTCCATCATTCGCGAACCCTGCAAGCGCGACACCGCGCCGTGCATCGGCCTGGCGGCGCTCCTGCTGGCCACCCGCGATCCGGACGCCACGATGGCCGTCATGCCGTCTGACCATGTCATCGGTCCGATCGAGGTCTATCAAGCGGCGGTGAAACAAGCCGCGCGCCTGGTCGACGCCCAGCCAGGCCGGATCGTCACGTTCGGGATCAAGCCGACGTATCCGGCCGAAAGCTTCGGCTACATCGAACGCGGCGAAGCGTTGCCCATTGCATCTGGCGAAGCGCCGGCGTTCCGCGTGAAGAAATTCCGCGAGAAGCCGAACGCCAAGTTGGCGGAAGAATTCCTGGCCGCCGGCACGTTCTACTGGAACTCCGGCATCTTCGTCTGGAAAGCCCGCACGATCGCCGACGAGTTGCAGCGTCGTCAGCCGGAAATGTTCGCGCATCTGAAAGCGATCGTCGACGCCTTCGGCACGGACAAGTACGAAGCCACGCTGGAGCGAGAATTCGCCGCCATCAAAGGCATCTCGATCGATTACGCGGTGATGGAACACGCCACCGACATCGCCGTCATCGAGGCGCCGTATTCCTGGGACGACGTCGGCAGTTGGCAAGCCATCGCGCGATTGCTCCCCTCCGACGCCGACGGCAACACTGTCGCAGGAAAACATCTCGGCATCAACACTCACGGCACGATCGTCCGCGGCCCGGACGATCACCTGATCGTCACGCTGGGGCTCAAAGACTGCCTCATTGTCCACACGCCCGACGCTACGCTGGTGGCCAACAAGCACGACGAGGAAGCCATCCGCAAGATCGTGAAAATCATGGAAGAACGCGGCTGGAAGGAATATCTGTAGTTTGTAGGTCAGGCTTTCCAGCCTGACAGGAGGCGGCCTCGCGCCGTTGAAAAGAATCGGTGCCGCAACTCGTCAGGCTGGAAAGCCTGACCTACGGCGCGTGCGCCACTTGAACCGCCGTCCGTCGTCGTCGATGATGGAAGCTACCCCGCCCGCCTGCTCCCGCCTGTCCGCTTCTGGAGACGCCCGAGATGTCTGTTTCGCGCTTGATGTTTTGCCTGCTTCTGCTCAGCGGTAGGGCAATCCCGGCTCGCGCGGATGAAACGCCGGATTTGCCGCCGGCCGCAGAGCGGCAAATCGACTTTCATAAGGACGTCGCGCCGATTCTACTCGGCAGTTGCGTCGCCTGTCATGCCGGGAAGAACGACGACGGCGGGTATCAGGTCAGTACGCGCGAATCGGTCCTCGCCGGCGGCGATTCCGGGCCGTCGGTGATCGAAGGCAATAGCGCCGAGAGCCTGTTGATTCACCTCGTCGCGCAACAAGACCCGGATCGCGTGATGCCGGCCAAGGGGCCGAAGCTCACGGCCGCGCAGGTCGGCATCCTCCGCGCGTGGATCGACCAGGGGCTCGCGTGGGAAGAAGGGTTTGTGATCCGCCCGAAGTACGTGCCCGCGGAGTTGAAGCCGCGCCAGCCGGAGTTGCCGTCCGCGGAAACGGCCGGCAGCGAACATCCGATCGATCGCCTGCTCGCACCTTATCTAGAGGCCAGCGGTCATTCGTCGACTGAGCTGGTAGACGATCGCACGTTCGCTCGACGTACGTATCTAGACGTGATCGGCTTATTGCCGTCGCCTGAAGATTTGGATGCGTTCTGCGCTGACTCTGTGCCAGGCAAGCGCGCGATGCTGGTCGATCGCTTATTGGCCGATCGGCAGCAGTACGCCACGCACTGGCTCAGTTTCTGGAACGACGCACTCCGCAACGACTACCAAGGCACCGGCTACATCGACGGTGGCCGGCAACAAATCTCTCAATGGCTGTTCACGGCGCTCGGTGAAAACAAGCCGTACCATCAATTTGTCCGCGAGTTGGTCACCGGCGCGCCGGGCGCCGAAGGGTTTATCAAGGGCATCACGTGGCGCGGCGTCGTGAATGCCAGCCAGGTCCCGGAAATGCAGGCGGCGCAGAATGTCTCGCAAGTGTTCCTGGGCGTGAATCTCAAATGCGCGTCGTGCCACGACAGCTTCATCAACGATTGGACGCTCCACGACGCGTACGGACTCGCTGGCGTCTTCGCCGAAGCCCAACTCGAGGTCCATCGCTGCGATCAACCCAAAGGAGAATACGCGCCGCTGAAGTTCCTGTATCCAGAACTCGGCGCGATCGACAGCCAGGGAAATCGCGACGTTCGCTTGCAGCAGCTCGCCGACCTGCTGACGCACGAACAGAACGGCCGATTCGCGCGGACAATCGTCAATCGACTCTGGGGCAAGTTCCTGGGGCGCGCGATCATCGAGCCCGTCGACGACATGGACAACACGCCCTGGAACGCCGACTTGTTGGATTGGCTCGCCGTCGACCTCGCCGAACACGGCTACGATCTCACACACACGCTGCGCTTGATTCTCACCTCGCGCGCCTACCAGATGCCGGCGGTCGATCGCGGCGAACGCGACGCCGAGACCTTTATCTTCCACGGGCCAGTGGTGAAGCGTCTCTCGGCGGAGCAATTCTCCGACGCGCTCTCTCAAATCACGCATAACTGGCCAGAAAAGCCGGACGTCGAAATGCCGCCAGTCGGTGGCGAACCGGCCGTAAAGGACATCGGCGTGCGCGCCGCGTTGAAAACGTCCAACCCATTGACGAACGCGATGGGCCGTCCCAATCGAGAACAAGTCGTGACGTCCCGCCCGCAAACGGCGACCACGCTCGAAGCGCTGGAATTGACCAACGGCCAAACCCTGGCGGATCAACTCGCGAAAGGGGGCGCCTACTGGCAAGCGCAAGGCGTAGACCGCGACGAACTGGTGCAACGCATCTACCGAGAAGCCCTCGGCCGCAGCCCACGCCCGGAAGAACAAGACGACGCGGAATCACTCCTCGGCTCAGAAGCCACGGCGGAAGGCATCCAGGATCTACTCTGGTCCATCATCATGTCGCCGGAGTTTCAGTTGGTATACTGAGAGAACTTGGAACCGCTAAACTCGCGAAAAGGCGCGAAAAAGGAGTTGGGGAAATGGCTGAAGGCAATAGCGAGTTGATTTTCAAGCAGGAATGCTTTGAGATTGTTGGCGCTTGTTTTGACGTTTACAAAGGCATGGGAAGCGGCTTTTTGGAGGCCGTTTATCAGGAATGTTTGGGGATTGAATTCGCGAATCGAAGAATTCCGTTTGTTCCCACGCCCGAGTTGCGATTGTCCTATCCTGGCCGCCTTCTAAACCAAACGTATTTTCCCGATTTCCTGTGCTACGAACAAATAATCGTCGAGTTGAAGGCGGTCACTGGCTTAGCAAACGAACATCGAGCACAAGCGATCAACTATTTGCGAGCAACGAATCTCCAACTCGCCATACTCGTCAATTTCGGCCACCAACCAAAACTAGAATACGAACGGCTCGTGCTCACCAAGAAGTCTGATTCCCAATGAATTGAGCCGGCATGTATCAATCAAGAGCACATTTCGCTAAACAGTCTTTTCGTCCCCTTTTCGCGTGATTTGGCGCATTTCGCGGTTCCAACATCCGAGGCGATTCGATGTCCTCCTCCCCCTCTCGCCGTGACTTTCTCAAGACTGCTTCCGCGGCCACTTTGTCCGCGTTGGCGGCCGGTTCGCCGCGCGGGCTGCACGCGGAGTTGACTTCCGATGTGCTGCTGCCCGCCACGGCGGATGCGGTGATCGTGTTGTGGATGGGGGGCGGGATGGCCGCTACCGAGACGTTTGACCCCAAGCGGTACACGCCGTTCGAGCCGGGCGTCGAGTCGAATCGCATTCTCAGCACGTTTCCTACGATCGACACCGCGGTGGACAACATCAAGTTTTCGGCCGGACTGGAGAAGACGGCCGCGGTGATGGATCGCGGGACGTTGATCCGCTCCTACCGCGCCGGCGACTTGGGCTTCATTCTCCACTCGCGTCATCAATATCACTGGCACACCGGTTACGCCCCGCCGCAAACCGTGGCCGCGCCGCACATCGGGGCGTGGATCTCGAAGACGCTCGGCCCGCGCGATCCTGTGGTGCCGGCCTTCATCGATATCGGGCAAAGGTTCGACGTCGGGGAAGGGGAGGAACTCAAGGCCTTTCACCAGGCCGGCTTCCTCGGCACCGAGTACGGCCCCTTCTTGCTGCCGTATCCGGACCAGGCCGTGAACGCGATTCGCCCGCCCGGCGGCATGAGCGCCGAACGCTTCAACGCCCGGTACGAGTCGTATCGCAAGCTCATCGCGCAGAGCCCGGTAGCGCAACATGGCAGCGACTATCAACGCGAGTCGCTGGAGCGGAGCGTCGAAAACGCCTACCGGTTGCTTAGCTCGCCGGCGGCGAAGGCGTTCGACCTAAGCGAGGAGCCGAAGGAAAGCTACGACAAATACAACACCGGCCGCTTCGGGCTCGGCTGCTTGCTCGCGCGGCGATTGGTCGAAGTCGGCGCGCGGTTTATCGAAGTCACCACCGAATACATCCCCTTTAAACATTGGGACACGCACGACAACGGCCACACACGGCTCTCGGAATTGAAGCCCGAGATCGACGCGCCGATCGCGCAATTGATTCTCGACCTCGAAGCCCGCGGGCTGCTCGATCGCACGCTGGTCGTGTTGGCCAGCGAATTCAGCCGCGACATGATGATGGAAGGCAAGCCAGGCAATCAGGTCAAGGATCAGGTCGAAGTGCCGGACGTGGTCAACGAGCTGAAATACTACGGCATGCACCGCCACTTCACCGACGCCGGCTGCGTGCTGATGTTCGGCGGCGGCATGAAAAAGGGCTTCCTCTACGGCAAGACCGCCGACGAACGCCCCTGCAAGACGATCGAAAACCCGATCCAGATCGAAGCCCTCCACGCCACGATCTACCGCGCCCTCGGCATTCCCGCCAACCACGGCTACGAAATCGAACGCCGGCCGTTTTATGTGACGAAGGATGGGCTGGGGGAGCCGGTGATGGAGCTGTTTGGGTAATGTTAAGTGCGAGCAGATCTACGCGTTTCGACGTGCCCCGTTTTTCCGGAGCGAGGATATCACATGGACGAAATTACGCAACTTGTTCGCGAATTCGGGAAAAAGAAATGGAAATGCGATGCTCAGGAACGCGGACTCGCGATGGCCTACGAGTCTCCCGACGCTGCGTATGCAATAGCACGCGAATTGCTGGCCTGCGTGCAGGACGGCCATACATTCATTGAGGATGTATTGAGCTACATTCCCAACGACCGTTGGCCCGAACTTAGCGGTCAAGCGATCGAACTATTGAACAAGCAGCAGAACTGGCCCTCGGCCGATTCGGTAATCTGCCATGCATCGCTGCAGTGCGTCAATTCGCTGCATCCACATCTGCCCGCAATTTTTCACCGCGCACCGAACCAAGGTAGCTTCTACAAAAATTGGCCCTGGAGGGAGGCCGACGACGCGGCGGTTGAGTGGCTATGTGATCAAATCGATGCTACGGGCGCGCCGCAGGGAATCAGAAAGAAGGCGTGGGATTGTCTCCTACAAATCAGAAGCGAAAGCGCGTTTGCCGCTGCGATAGACCGAACCAAACAGATCGATTTAGGCGAAACATACACGGCGTCTGGTGGTCTGGAGCCGCTAACGCTTGCCTACTATTTGCATGCTGTGGGCTTTGAATCAGTGAACGGGAGCGTTAGGCCGCTTTATTTGCCCAAACCACTGCACATAGCGTTTCCGCACGACTATTTCCGCGCGGACCGACCTTCGTGGCTCATGCAACATCCGACGTGGACCGCGTCAAGCACGGCTGTATCGCGCGCCAGAATTGGAGGCATTGGAAACGCCGTCTGCGGCAGTTGCGGACGGCACACCAACATCCTGATCAGCGCCAATTGCACGGAGGGGTTTCCCTGGGTGTCGGAACTCAACCGTCTGACGATTGAGTGTTGCCTGCGGTGCTTGGGTTGGGTAAAGGAAAGAATGTACTACCGGCACGAAAGTGACGGTAAACCAACTTGCCTCACTGTCGAACCAGGCGAGCCCGAATTCCCGGCAGGCGATATTCTTCCTTGCGAAGTTGCGTTCGTTGATTCGGGCGAACGTTGGCGGTGGCAGGATTGGGGGAACTCAAATAGCCGACAGAATCTCAATCGCGTTGGCGGATATCCAACATGGATTCAGGATGCACAGTACCTTAACTGTTTGTCTTGCGGTACGAAGATGGGGTTCTTGATGCAGCTCGACTCCCTATTGCCGACCGCCGAGGGCGGAGAGCTCCTTTGGGGCAGTGGGGGAATTGCCTACGTATTCTGGTGCGACAGTTGCAAAGTGAGCGGCCTGCATTGGCAATGCACTTAGTTTGCGCGAAGCCAGCCAGGATGGGGAGATTGGCGAGCTTGCCCGAGTCGTATTCGTGCCCTGCAACCTTAAAATCCACCCAACCCGCAGACTTTGCTCACGCCTAAATTCTTGCCGGACGATAGTCTATGCGCCCCATTGCGCGCCGACGGGCGGCGCGCTCTTTGAGCGGAGGCGCAAACCATGGCCACCGGAAGGCTCCCCACTGTTGCCGCGCCGCGGAACGGGCTGGTGCGCGCCTTGTTTTCCGGTGTGGGGCGGGCGGCGCTCGATATGTGGCGGCAGTTCAACGGTTGGATGGTCGCCCTCGGCGGGCTGGCACTGTTTGGTTTCAGCACCTTGTCCTGGCTGTTCACCCGGCTGCCGCGGCGCGAGACGCTGATCCCGAATTTTTATCAGATCGGCGTCCTCAGCTTGCCGGTCGTCGCCTTGACGGGAACGTTCATCGGTATGGTGCTCGCCGTGCAGAGTTATGCCCAGTTCCGCGTGCTCAGCTTGGAGACGCGGCTTGGCGCGGTGATCAATATGTCGCTGGTGCGCGAGTTGGGGCCGGTGTTGGCCGCCACCATGCTGGCCGGACGCGTCGGCAGCGCGATGGCCGCCGAATTGGGCACGATGAAAGTCACCGAGCAGATCGACGCCCTCGCTAGCATGGGGGCGAACCCCATTCATTATCTGGTGGTCCCGCGCTTCCTGAGCTGCCTGTTCTTGATTCCGACGCTGACCATCATGGCCGACTTCATGGGCGTGGCCGGCGGCTGGTTTTACAGCGTGGTGATTCTGCACATCGATTCACACCACTACTGGGACCACTCCCAGCGGTTCGTGAGTCTGTTCGACTTATTCAGCGGCGTCTTCAAGAGCCTGTTCTTCGGCGCCGCGATCTCCGTCATCAGCTGTCATCGCGGCTTCCATTGCGATCCCGGCGCCGAAGGCGTCGGCCGCGCCGCCACCAATTCTTTCGTCGCCTCGTTCGTCGTCATCCTCATCATCGACCTCCTGCTCGGCATCCTGCTCGACGCGTTCTACTTCTACCTCTGGCCAGAAGGGCCAAGGATTATTTGATGCACGAGAAAGCGAATTTACTAGCCCGACGCGCAAGCGAGGGGGAGCGGACGTCGATTTGAGTACGACGTGTTCTCACGGCCAACGTCAACTCCCCCTCGCTTGCGCGTCGGGCTAGTGAGATCCATTAGGAAAATCCGAAGTGCCCAAAACCCGCCGTCCAACGCCGACCGACTCCGGCGAGCCGCTGATTACGGCGCGTGACGTGTCCGTCGTGTTTGACGGCAATGCGGTGCTGCGCGAGATCGACCTGGAGATCCCCCGCGGGCAGACGGTGGCGATCATCGGCGAGAGCGGGTGCGGGAAGACGGTGTTTTTGAAGACGATGATCGGCCTCGTGCGTCCCACAAGCGGCGAAGTGATCTTCGACGGCCGCGACTTGACCAAGCTGAATGACAAGCAACTCACCGCACAACGTCTGCGGTTCGGCTACGTTTTCCAGATGGCGGCGCTGTTTGACAGCTTGACCATCGCCCAGAATATCGCGTTCCCATTGCGCCAGAACGACGACGTGAAGGCCGGCGAGATCGACGACATCGTCCGCGAACGCTTGCTCGAGGTCGGACTCGCCGAAAACGTGCTGAGCAAGAAGCCGGCGGAACTCTCCGGCGGCATGCGCAAACGCGTCGGCCTGGCCCGGGCGTTGGCGATGAATCCCGAGGTAGTCCTCTACGATGAGCCGACCACGGGCCTCGACCCGATCATGAGCGACGTCATCAACGAGTTAATCCTCCGCACGCGCAAGCGCACGGGCGTGACCGGCATCGTGGTCACTCACGACATGCACTCCGCCCGCAAGGTGGCCGACCGCATCGTGATGTTCTATCCGCTGTCCCGGCTGGAACGCGGCGAACCGCAAATCATCTTCGACGGCGCCCCGGAAGAACTCGACGATCACCCGGACCCGCGCGTAACGCAATTCGTCCGCGGCGAAGCGGGTGAACGCCTACAAGAATTAGAGAGAAGCAAATAGATCCCGTAGTTCAGGCGCCGCCATCACGTAGGTCAGGTGCCGCAGTCGAAAGCAAACGGCATGAATCGAATCAAACCATCTTCATGCCCCGAGTCGCTGACCCGCTTGTGCCTGACAGGAGCGACGTCGATGCTGTCAGGCACAAACCTGCGCAGCATTTTGGGTGTAGCTGCGACGTGATTTCGGCGCGGTGACTTTGACATCGACAGCGGTGCCTGACCTACTTTGTTACCTCACCTACTTTCACTAGCTGCTCCCGCCATGGACGAACGCACGATGCAGTTTCGGGTCGGCGTGATGGTGCTGGCCACCTTCAGCATCACGGGGATTCTCGTGCTGCTGTTTGGCGAGCTGCCGTCGTTTTTTCATCGCCGCTACACCGTCTTCATCACCTTTCAGGACGGCAGCGGCGTCGTGCGCGATACGCCGATCAAGAAAAGTGGGATCACCATCGGCCGCGTAACCAATGTGGAGCTGAAGGAAGACGCCGGCGCACTAGTCACGGCCGAAATTGACGCGGACCGCAAGCTGATGAAAAACGAGGTGCCCCGCATCGGTAGCTCGCTGATCGGCGGCGACGCGGCAATCTCGTTCGTCAAACGCGAGGATCTGGGCCTGCCGGCGGACGAGATTCAGCCGGGCGATTTGCTGGTCGGCGAAGACAAAGTCGATCCCACGTCGATTCTCAGCGAGATCGAAGACCCGGTGAATCGCACTTTGATGAGCGTCGAGCTCGCCGGGCAGGAAATCAGCCGCCTGGCGCAGCGACTCAATCGCGTGCTGGCGTCGGAGGATGATCAACTTTCGCGGATCGTCGACAAGGCGGAGCGCACGCTCGACAACCTGAACAAGTCGATGGACAACATCAACGAAATCACCGGTGACCCGGAACTTCGCGCGAACATCAAGCAGGCCGCGGCCGATTTACCCAAGCTGCTGGCCGACGCCCACGCCACGATCGACGAGATGCAAGTGGCCATCGGTTCGGCGAATCGAACTTTGAAGAACGTCGAGAGCATCACCGCCCCGCTCGCCGAGCGCAGCGAAGAGATCGCCGCAAAATTCGACACCACGCTGACCACGCTCAACTACGCCCTGGATGGCGTCGGCCGGTTCACCGATCGCCTGAACGATTCCGAAGGCACCGTCGCGCAACTGCTCAACAACCCGGACCTGTACTACAACCTGAACAACACAGTCCTGAACATCAACCAGCTCACCAAGGACCTCCGCCCGGTAGTGGGCGATATTCGAGTGTTCACGGACAGCCTGGCACGCCATCCGGGCGGCGTCCTGCGCGACGCCGTCCGCCCCGGAGCGGGGACGAAGTTCAAATAACGACGACTTTCTCCGCCAAGCCCAGGGAAGGCCACCCAGAACTTTGCCATCGCCCACGACTATTGGGGCCTTCCCTGGGTTTTACGCTCGCTACTATGGAATCAACGCCGAACACTCCCACTCCGCGCTGCCCTGTCCAGATAGTACGCTTATCGTGATGAACCACACGAATTCGTCTCAGCGCGCCGAGTTGGAACCGCTGCCTGTCAACATTCCGAGCGTGCAGCCCGGCGGCGGCGTTTGCTATCAGATCGAGTTGGCCTGGGGCCGCGTCCGCCGCTGGTACCTGAAGACGTTTCGCAAGGCGTACGTCGTGCGGATGGCCAAGCTCCGCCACGGCGACCCAACCGGCTGTCCGCACGAGGTGCTCGACCCGCGCGATTTGAAGTACTTCCGCAATCAATGCACCGCGTCCTGGCCGGTCTCGGACGATCCATTTCAGTGGCGGGAGCGGGTCCCGTTCGCGCGCTGGGGCCTCTGCGAGTTGCAATTGATGGCGTACCCCCTGGCGCTCGTGACCATTATCGCCGCCAGCACCTTTCGCCGGACCTATGTTCCGTTTTACTTGATCGCGCCCGTCACCTGCGTGATTTGCGGACTCATCGTCTGGTTCTTCCGCGACCCGGAACGAGCGATTCCCCAGGAGCCGAGCCTGTTCGTCTCGCCCGCCGACGGCAAGGTGGTCGACATCACACGGCTGGAATACGACGGCTACATCGACGGCCCGACGGTGCGCATCGGCCTGTTCCTGTCGATCTTCAACGTCCACGTCAATCGCGCACCGGCTGCGGCCCGCGTCACGGCGCTACGTTATTTTCCCGGGCAGTTCATCAGTGCACTCAATCCGGCGAGCGCGGTCGAAAACGAAGCGATGTGGATCGGCATGGAAGAAGAAAAGCCGCCGTATCGCCGCTTCGCCGTGCGGCAGATCGCCGGCCAATTCGCGCGACGCATAGTCTGCGAACTCCGCCCGGGTGAATCCGTCACGCGTGGACACAAGTTCGGCATGATCAAACTCGGCTCGCGCACGGAACTATACTTGCCGGCCACGGAGGGCTTGGAAATTATCGCCCAACTCGGCCAAAAAGTCTGTGCTGGCGCCGACGTGCTGGCGAAGTATCAAACGTAGCATGCGACCCCACAGTCTCCTTTCGCTCCGCGAAAGGTCCGGCCTTTCGCGGAGCGAAAGGAGACTGTGGTCGACTCGCTCAAAACGTCTGTCATCGAAACGAGCAAAAACATGCCCCCCGCGCCTCGTCGTCATCGCATCGCCGTCTACCCCGGCGACGGCATTGGCCAGGAAGTGATCGATCAGGCGATCCGCGTACTTGACCAAGTCCAGTCGTTCGAACCTGGCCTGAAGCTCGAATACACCTGGCTTCCCTGGGGCGTGAACTACCACCGCAAGCACGGCCGCGTCGCGCCGGCGGATTTCCTCGATCAACTCCGCGGACAGGATGCGATCTTGCTGGGCGCGGTGGGCTGGCCAGCCGAGCTACCGGATCATGTGACGCTCGCGCCGCTCGTGGAACTCCGCCAGCGCTTCGATCAATACGCCTGCGTGCGCCCCGCAAAGTTGTTTCCCGGGTTGAAAAGCGTGCTGGCCTCCAAAAAGAGCGGCGACATCGACCTGATCGTCGTGCGCGAGAACTCCGAAGGGGAATACGTCAACAACGGCGGACGGTTCAAGATCGGCCAGCCGGAAGAATTCGCGCTGCAAACGGCCATTCACACGCGGCGCGGCATTGAGCGCATCCTGCACTTCGGCTTTCAGCTCGCGCGAACACGGCGGCGCAAGCTGACGATGATCACCAAGTCGAACGCCATGCGCTATAGCTACGTATTGTGGGATGAAATCCTCGACGAGATTACGCCGCAATACATCGACGTCGTCACCGACAAGCAACACGCCGACGCAGCAGTGATGAATTTCGTCCGCTGGCCGGAGGCGTTCGATGTCGTCGTCGCTTCCAACCTGTTCGGCGATCTACTGACCGATCTGGGCGGCGTCCTCGGCGGCGGCTTGGGACTCGCGCCAAGCGCCAATCTCAATCCAGAGCGCACGTTCCCCTCAATGTTCGAGCCGGTCCACGGGTCCGCGCCGGATATCGCCGGCAAAGGCATCGCCAACCCCACGGCTGCAATGTTAAGCGCCGCCATGATGCTCGACTGGCTCCAGGAACCCAGCGCCGCGGCGCGCATCCGCCGCGCCGTCGAACAATGCCTGGCAGAAGGCGAACGCACGCCCGACCTCGGCGGCCGCCTCACCACGAGCGAAATGGGCGACCGGATTCTCGCGGCGCTTAATTCCGCGTAGGGCGGGCCGGGACATCGAAATAGAGCATTGCCCGCCGGAAATCATCGAAGCGCAAATCGACGGCGCTTATTGGTCGAGTAGGCCCGCCG
>JAWXBP010000015.1 GCA_034440135.1 Planctomycetia bacterium | reverse complement strand
TTACTGGCTAATGTGCGGGGCGGGACCGGACGGTTCTGGGCGTTGGAATTTCCGCCTGGAATCGTTCGACGGCCAGGTGCGCATCGATGCGGAAGACGAAGAACCCGGCGCCCATGCGGATCATTTGGCGCTGCTGGCGCTCGTACTTGGTCTCGAAGCGATCGACCAACCGGCGGACGTCCTGGTGCTAACGCCTAATCGCTACATCTGGCAGGGCCTTTCCGAAGGCCTGGACGAGTGGCGTGAAAACGGCTGGCAGTGGGATTCGTTCGGCGGGTTGGTCCCCATCAAATATCTCGATCTCTGGCAGCGCGTGGAACGGCTTCGCAACATCCACGACGTGAGCTGCCGGGCGATCCCGTCGGCTCAGATCGCGAACGTCACAACGTTCGTGCCGGATGAGCCGATCGAGCTGGAGCAACCGCGTGTCGCCCGGCGAATTCGCAGAATTCACCTGCCAAGCACGGGCGACTGGCCATCGGCCGCGCCGCGACGTCGCAAGTCCGCCAGCCGGGAGCGTCAGGTCGTGTGAGGCATCGAATGTGCTCTCGATCGGGCGTGGCGCCAAGAAATCGGCGTCAGGAGACGCCTCCTACAGATATATCGCCGGGCTTGTTCTGCGCAAAGCGCCTAGACTCGCCAATCGGAACCATTCACAATCTTTGCATCGACAACGTGGAGGAATCACGTGCGCACCAGTGTCGGTTTGGATACCGTGGGACGTTTGCTGTCAGGTTCGGCCGAGAATCCGTTCGACTTGTTGGGACCGCACCAGGTCGACGATCGAGGCCGCCCGGCGTTGGCGGTGCGCGCGTTCCTCCCCCAATCGACGCAAGCCTGGGTGATTGATCAACAGCACGGCGATGCGCCGCGGCCGATGCGTCGGATCCATCCGGCCGGATTGTTCGAAGCGATCTGTCCGATGGTCGAGCAGAATGGCGCGCCGCAATACCTGCTGCAAGTTGCCGACGAACAAGGCCGGACTACGACCATGCATGACCCGTACGCTTTCCCGAGCTACCTGACTGACTACGACCTGTATTTGCTCGGCGAGGGGCGGCACTGGGACAGCTACCGCAAACTCGGCGCGCATCTGCGTTCGGTGCATGGCGTCGACGGCGTGAACTTCGCCGTTTGGGCGCCGAACGCGACCGGCGTCAGCGTGACCGGCGATTTCAACGGCTGGGATCCCCTCCGCCACCCGATGCGGAAGCGCGTGCCGAGCGGCGTCTGGGAACTGTTCGTGCCCGGGCTCACCGAAGGCGCGATCTACAAGTTCAACATTCGCAACGGCGGGATGTCGTACGAGAAGACCGACCCGTTTGGCTTTGCCGCGGAGGTGCCGCCGCGCACGGCGTCGAAGGTCGCGAATCTCGATTCCTACGAATGGCACGACGCGACTTGGGTGTCCGAGCGCCCTAAACGCAATTCGCTCGATTCCCCGATGACTTTCTACGAAGTGCATCTGGGGAGTTGGCGCCGTCCCGGCGACGATCCCCAACGCTGGATGAGCTATCGCGAGCTGGCGCATCAGTTGGTTGAATACGTGCTGGAGATGGGCTTCACGCATATCGAACTGATGCCGGTCAGCGAGCATCCGTTCAGCGGAAGCTGGGGCTATCAGACGGTCGGCCATTACGCGGTCACCAGCCGCTATGGTTCGCCGCAGGATTTCATGTACTTCGTCGATCATTGCCACCAGAACGGCATCGGCGTGGTGCTGGATTGGGTGCCCGCGCACTTCCCGCGCGATGCGCATGGGCTGGCCTATTTCGACGGCACGCATCTCTATGAGCACGCCGACCCGCGGCAGGGCGCGCACCCGGACTGGGGCACGCTGATCTTCAACTATGGCCGCAACGAAGTCCGCAACTTCCTGTTGGCGAACGCACTGTTCTGGCTGGACAAATATCACATCGACGGGCTACGCGTCGACGCCGTGGCCTCGATGCTGTACCTCGACTACAGCCGCAACGAAGGGGAATGGATCCCCAACATGTACGGCGGTCGCGAGAACCTGGAAGCGATTGAATTCGTGAAGGAATTCAACGAGCAGGTCCACTTGCAGCATCCCGGCGTGTTGACCATCGCCGAGGAGAGCACGTCGTGGGGCGGCGTCTCGCGCCCAACGTATCTGGGCGGGCTCGGTTTTAGCCTCAAATGGAACATGGGCTGGATGAACGACACCATCCGCTACATGCACCACGAGTCGATTCACCGCAAATATCATCACGACGAGCTGACGTTTAGCCTGATCTACGCCTTCTCGGAAAACTTCGTCTCGCCGCTGTCGCACGACGAAGTCGTCCACGGCAAAGGCTCGATGCTCGACCAGATGCCGGGCGATCTCTGGCAAAAGTTCGCGAACTTGCGCGTGCTGTATTCCTACATGTGGACCCACCCCGGCAAGAAGTTGCTCTTCATGGGCGGCGAGTGGGGCCAATGGCTGGAATGGAACTACGACACCAATTTGCAATGGGATCTGTTGCAGTGGGATTCGCACCGCGGCCTGAAAAAGATGGTCGCGGATTTGAACCAACTGGTGCGCCGCGAACGCTCGCTGCATGAAGTCGATTTCGAATACACCGGCTTCGAGTGGATCGACTGTCACAACTACAACGACAGCATCCTGGTCTACATTCGCAAGGCGAAGGACCCGCAGGATTACGTCGTCGTTTGCGTGAACTTCACACCGGTCCCGCGCCCGGTCTACAACATCGGCGTGCCGGAAGCCTGCTGGTACGACGAAATCTTCAACAGCGACAGCCAATTCTACGCCGGCAGCAACCTCGGCAATTTCCCAGGCATCATGGCGGAAGCCAAGCCGAGCCACGGGCGACCAGCGTCGCTGCAGGTAACGCTCCCGCCGCTGGCGACGGTGGTGTTGAAGCCGAAGCGATGAGGTAGAGGAGTAATGGAGAAGAGATGTAAAGGAGTATAGGAGGCCGTTTGGCAACGGTTTCGTTGATGCGGTGGCGATTCATTGACCCGCACAATCTTCAGGAGGTGAGCGAACGCAACGCGATGCTCACAAAGATTGATGATTGGTGGCAGGAATTTCAGGCTGAGCAAAGGGCGATCGCCGGATCATTCACGCGATTCATCGAGTTCGATTTGGTCGGATGGATGAACAGGCACTTGGAGTCGATCCATCCGGACTTGATGTGGGAATACGGCCCAGCGATTCACCAAAAGGGCGATCGCCTCGTCATCACGCCGGAATCGGCGCATCACCTACGTCCGATGGTTCGCACCATTTTGGAGCGGGCCCCCGTCATTGACGGCTGGGAATTCTACGAGCATCGACTCCCCGAAGCTGTTGCTTCGGCAATCTCGACCGTGCGCGCACGGACCCAGCGCGACGTCGGCGACTTTAAGGTACGAGTGACGCGTGGCGATGACCATCTCATCGATTTGACATACACCGCTCCTAGCATCGTCGACGCTGACGCCCGTTCCGCATCAAGCGCTGCGTTTGTAGCAACCGAAACACTGCTGGGTGAAGCCTGCTTGGACAATTGGACCGGATTAGTCGAAGCCACTCCAACGCCGCCCACGAGGGGATTTGGTCGATTCTTCGTGCGAACTGCGAACAAGCAGCGTCATTTCGTCGAACTTGGTCGGTTGCGTGAGACAGTACATGCGCTCATCGGCAGCATTCGCGACCAACTTCCGCGAAAGCCACTCTATGAGTCAATTGAGGGCGCGAAAGGGACCGTATGGAAACTCACGCCGAATGAAGCGGACGATTATGCAGAGCAGCAAGACATGTTTGTGGGCAGGTCAGTGAGTCCGGCAATGTGGATGGCCGCACGAAGTAGTCGAACGTTCTGCTCTGAGCGATTCAGCCGCTGCGATGAGACATTCTGTTACGTAAAACTTGACGGCTCCGAAGGCCTCGATGAAGATCATTTCGCCGACAAATCAGAAATCGAAGATGCTTTGGATGAAGTATTAAGGCCAGCGGTATTGGGCTGTACAATCGGCGGTGGAACAGGACGACGCTATTCGTACATCGATCTCGCATTGACGGATGTCGACAAGGGCATAGCAGCGATCAAGCGGCGACTTCAAGCCGGCAATGTACCTAAGCGGTCGTGGATACAATTTTTCGACAGCGACCTGGCTGCCGAATGGGTCGGCATCTACGACGACACGCCGCAGCCGCCGCTCGCCGTTTCGTAGGTCAGGCTTTCCAGCCTGACAGTTCAGTAGTACAGCGCCGTTATCGCGTTGCCCGTCAGGCTGGAAAGCCTGACCTACGGGCTTGATCCGCCACCCATCACGCCACGGACGAGCCCCCAGCCTTTCGCCAGCAATCTCCCGGTGAACAACTCCTCGGTCAGCGTGCTCTTGTCGCCGGAGAAATTCGTCCAGACGGCTTCGATGTACGGCCCGCTGGATTCGCGCAGCGTTGCGTACATCCCCTTCGCGCCGATTTCGTTCAGGCCTTGGCGGTAGTGGTCGAGGATGTGGCGGTCGAAGAGGCTGC
>JAWXBP010000014.1 GCA_034440135.1 Planctomycetia bacterium | reverse complement strand
CGGTTTCTCCTATGGTTTAGCGACCCCGTCCCTAACGGGACGGAGAAGAAACCGCCACTTTCTTCAACTCAGAGTTTCAACAGCTTCCGGGACATTCCCGTCCTGGCGCTTCTCTAGGAGTAACCTAAATGTCCAGCATGCTGTTTATTTACCAGGGCGCGAACACACCCTACGCCATCTTGCAGCGGGTTGCAGATAGCTTTGTTCGCAATGCATCCACTGGGGCTTACACAGATTACGTAGGTGCGAATCGCAGTGTTTACGCGGAGGCATTGGCGTTAGTTGGGGACAGCACTGACCAGTACGAATTCGTGTTTGATACGGCGGACTTTCAGGGCTACGTTACTGTCTACACGCACACCGGAACGGCTGCCGACGGCGACACTCTCTTAGAGGGGCCTTATCCGGTAACTTACGATTTTAGTGCGGATACACTCACGGACGGACTCGGTGCTAATGCAATTGTGGATAGCGCGGCGATTGCTGCGGCTGTTTTGGAGGAGTTTAACACGAACACCAAACAACTGACGCAACAGCGAGCCGTGGCCGCCTTGATCGGCAACGACGCAACCACACAACTCGTCACGACCAACGCACCGAAAAACCCGATCGCCTTGCCTACGACTGGCGACGCAACGGTAACAGTGCTCGTTACGATGACCACGGCAGCAGGAGTCGCGATCGAGGCGGACAATCTCACCTTTACCGTAAGCAGCGGCGACGGCACGGGCACGCCAGTCGTCACACTAGTAGGAGATGTTGATGACGGCGTAGCGACCGTAACGGTGGCCCACGACCAAGCGGGCACGTACCGAATCAACTTCGAGGCGGCCAGCGCGGGCCCGCCGTATCTACGGTCTGGGCTATGTCTGATAGTGAGCGATTACGCGAATAGGCCTTTTATCCCGCCTATCCGCCGATCCCGGGTTGTAATGATCGAAGGCGAATCGAGCGACACGCCATTGAAGCTTCTGGAGAAAGTCGGGCGCGAGTTTGTCCGATATCGAACTTTCGGAGTCTCTGGCAATGATGGCCAGCGCCGCAACGTTCTGGGTGAAGTGGTCGCTCAACCGATTTTCCAGGATGACCATGATGCAATGTATAAATACCTCTCCGTGGGTACATGTCCTCCTTGCCCTCCAAGGCGCTCCGCGTTCGGTTTGCCGCACAATTACTTTTTCAAGAGTCTGTCGGCGACGAATCAAAACATTAAAGCGGAAGTCACCCCGAACACGCATGACAGGCGAGCGAGTCCGTTCCTTATTCACATTCACGCACCAGCCACTGCAATTCCGATTGCAATCTGCACAGTGTTGCCAAGTGAGTATTTGCCCTCAGGCGAGTCAATTCGCGTTTCGGACACTTCGTCTGGTCACGCACTGACACGACGTCGATTCGCAGCGTCAAGACAGAGCCTACCAGCTGACTTTTATCAGCCCATTCACAGTTTTTTGGATCGGTTCCTGAAACGCAGTGCGTTGACGGAGTCATTCGGTATGATCCAGCAAGTGAGGCCCACTGATGGCTGACACACAGCGGTTACAATTCAGCATTGGGCCCGTGCAGGGGTTTGTTGCGCAGTCGCGGCGGACGAGGGACCTCTGGGCCAGCTCGTTTATGCTGTCGCACCTTGCGGCAACCGCGATTGAAGCTGTGCGAACGTCTGGCGGCACACTCGTATTGCCCGCATGGGACGAGGAAACTCGTGGAGCTTGCCAGAACCATTATTTCGGGACGGTTCCGAATCGCTTTGTGGCAGATTTTTTTGCTGACGATGCCGAGTCCGCGAAACAAGACGCAAAAGTTGCGGCCGACGCAGCACAGCAGTCGCTGCTGGCAGTGTGGAACCAAATCACCAATGTCATTCGCGATAAGTTCGTTTCACCCGTTGTGGGCGCTGGTGATGGCACGCTTGAAATCTGGGAACGGCAGGTGGCAAATTTCTGGGAGATCACATGGATTGTTTGTTCGGTCGAAGAATCAAGCACACTGTTGGCCGCTCGCAAGAACTGGCGGACGACACCTGCGACCGTCGAACCGGGCGACCATTGCACGATGATGAGCGATCGGCAGGAATTGTCCGGCTGGATTCGCTCGCAGGCAAGTCGCAAGCAGGACGAGTTCTGGAAGGTACTGCGTTCGAAGCTCGGGCCGCTTGATCTGGCCGACGATGAGCGACTCTGCGCGATTGCTCTGATCAAGAGGATGTTTCCAAAGGTCGCGGAACAAGTGATCGACCGGAAGCTGGACCACAAAAGCTGGCCGTCCACAGCCTACATCGCTGCAATTCCCTGGCTGATCGCAGTCGCAGAGAACCCTGACACACAGGCTGCAGCTGCCGCATTCGCAGTCCAGGTGAAATCGCTCGCAGAGAATTCCCTTGGTGAACGGCAGACTCGGATTCCGAAACTTCAAACATTGAAGCAGCAGCGACGGACGGGCGACTTCCTGAGTCTTGATGGCAACTTCTTTCAGCGAGCGGCGATCTCAAATCCGAAAGTCACACCGTACGATCCGCCTTTGGACGATGCCGCCGACAAGCAGGCTCGACGAGACTTGCAGACATCCCTGAAGAAATTGTGCGACGACGTTGGCGAGAAGCCATCAGCGTTCTACGCGATGCTGCTCATGGACGGCGATTCGATGGGTGCGCTGCTCGGCGAGGCTCGGAAACTGCCTGGCGGGAACGGTGAATCGCTCGCGACAAAGGCACTCAGTAATTTTTCAATCGGCGTTCCGCACATCGTCGGACAACACTACGGTGTGACAATTTATGCGGGCGGTGATGATGTGCTCGCCATGCTGCCGCTCGACTGTGCGTTGAAATGTGCATCGCAGCTTGCCAAGGCATACCAAGCGGAATTCACATCAAAGATCGGGGCGGAAGCGGCGAAACAGGCAACGCTTTCCGGTGCGGTCGTCTACGCGCACTATCACGTCCCGCTGCGTGACGTTCTCAAGACTGCTCATCACATGCTCGACGATGTGGCGAAGGACGCGACCGGACGCGACAGCCTGGCGATTGCCGTGTTCAAATCGAGCGGCATCACGGCCCAGTGGTCGGCCCCGTGGGAACATATTCGTGACGTCGGCGTCGCAGCGAAATCGGACAACATCGTCGATGCGCTGAGGATCGACCTTGGCGGACAACCCTTGACTTCATGCGATCTGGCTGAATCGCTCAGCGACTCGAAGCCCGGTCACGGAGTGGCCGAACAACGATCAGCCGAATTCTCATCCGGCTTTCTCTACAACGTCCGCGAACGGTTTGCCGCGCTGACCGATAAGGCGCTCACGAGACCGGGCGAGTTCGGACGCTTGTCGCAGGAACTTTGCGATAATGGCAACGACTTGTTCAAGAGCGTCCTCGTTGCTGACTATTTGCGAGGCAAGCAGAAACGCGAAGCGGAAGGCGGAACAGCTGAGGAACGGCATGAAGAACGATTGAGCCTCGCCAAGGCTGCAATCGACCGGCTGCTCAAGCTGAGCCAGCGCGTCACACGTGATCGCCTCGAAGGCAGCAGTCCGCCGAAGTTTAAGTTGAAGCACCACCGCGACACACTGGGCATTGATGGCGCACTCGTAGTTCGATTCCTGGCGAATGACGGAAAGGAAGATGCCGAATGACGACGGCGAAAATGACTCCGGGTGCTCACGCTTCCAGCTCTGAAAAGGCGATTTCCTCGCGGACCATCCTGCTAAGCCCGATCGATGCATGGTTCTTCCGTGACGGGCGACCTTACAACAGTGGCGAATCGAATCAAACAGATGTGGCCAGCCTGTTCCCGCCACCGGCGACCACAGTCGTGGGGGCACTTCGCGCGGGACTGGCCCGAGAGAAGGGCTGGGACGGCGTGAGCAACTGGTCAACACAGCGCAAACTGGCGGATGTCCTCGGCGATGGCTTTGAAGGCAAGAAAGCACTCGGTGCGATGCGCTTTCGCGGTCCGTGGCTGGTTCGTCGGCAGGATGGCGGAGCATACGAGTCTTTGTTCCCGATGCCGCTGCATGTGCTCGGCAAGCCGGGGCCGAAGCAGTCGCGTGACGACGGCTCATGCGATCACGACAAGCCTTACGGCAGCAATGAACCGATTTGGCAGCCTCAGTGCCTGCTCACTCCGGCTGACGAGAAGAATGCAACGTCGTGCGATCTCGGTGACGTGCGCCTGCCGATGACATCGTCGGTTCGAGCTCATCCATTTGAGAAAGACGGACTCAAGGAACCGTCGTCGCAGTGGGTCACGCAGCCGGGACTGAAACTTATTCTGAGTGGTCAGTTGCCAACGCAGGAACACGTCGTCGAAGCCCGCGACTTGTGGAAGCACGAGATTCGGGTCGGGCTCAAACGCAACGAAGAGAAACGAGTCACCGAGCAAGGCGGTCTCTACAGCCCGCGATTCGTCCGGCTGGCTCGCGATGTTTCGCTGGCGATGACAGTCAATGATCTGCCCGAAGATTGGCACATCCCGAAGTTACTGGCTCTCGGTGGCGAAGGCCGCATGGCGGACTGCTCGCCGATTGCAGGCTGGGCACTCTGCGCGTCTCCGGCGAAGGACCATCGTCGCTTCACCGTGACGCTCCTCACACCGCTGATGCTTCCCATTGATCCCGACGGCACCGTCCGACAACCAGTCATTGGCCAAGAGCTTCCGGGGTTGACCGGCTCGCGCATCGTTTCGGCTTGTGTCGGCAAATCGCATTCGATCGGCGGCTGGGACAGTACGAAACGCCAGCCGCTGCCGCTGCGACCTGTGTTACCCGCTGGCTCAACCTGGTTCTGCGAATGCGATGCGAAAGATTGGCCATCTTTGAGTCAAAAGCATGGCCAGCACATCGGTGACAAGAGGCCCTTTGGTTACGGACAAATCGTGCTGGGAAATTGGCCGCAATGAATTCACGTTTCCCGAAGGAACACAACATGAAGACGAATGTCGAAGTGAAACTCGCGGAAGATTTGCTCGCGGAAGCACGCAATTTCGTGAACGAAGGCTGCGCCAATAGTCTCGATGAACTGCTTGCCGAAACATTGCGGAGATACTTGGATTCCCATGCTCCCCAGCTCACGGAAAAATTCATTCTTCAGGATGTCGAATGGGGGTTGCATGGCCACGACTGACTCCCCGCAACGAGTCGTCGTCAGCCGTCTCGCCAAATCCGAGCCCGAACATTCCGCCCTCAATGAAGGAGACCAATCGCTATGAACAGCCTGATCCTCGGCCTGCTGGCCGAAACGTCGATCCATCCCGGAGCCGGCCAATCCGCCGGCTTCTTGGACCTGCCCGTCGCCCGCGAGGCCGCAACCGATTACCCGGTGATTGTTGGCTCCAGCATGAAGGGCGCGTTGCTTGATATGGCCTATCAGTCTGCAAGATGCGCGGCATTAGCAGAGGGCAAGAGCGACGACGAAGCCAAGAAGATCGCTCGGGCTAAGGTGGAGGCGATCTTTGGCAAACAAGACAATGCTGGCACGCTGTTGGTCTCGGATGCGCGATTGATCCTGTTGCCAGTCCGCAGCTTGAAGACGCAATACAAGTGGGTCACTTGCCCGCATCTCATCGAACGCCTGTCGCGTGATCGTGCCCGCGAAAACTGTTTAACCGCCACGCCAACGGCGTGCGCGCCGGGAGTTGACTCGCTCACGACTCTCCGCTCTTGCCTCACGGCAACGACAGAATCAAACCCAAAGTATCTCGGCGCAGATGACGGCGAACTGTTTCTCGAAGAGCGGCAGTTCTCGCGAGCGACTCCGCAAGGCGATCTTCCCGAAGGACTCATTGAACTCGTTCGAGGTCTGATCCCCGATCAACCGCACTACCAATCAACCCGCGACCGCATCGCCTCACAACTCGTCGTCATCTCCAACGACGATTTCGTCTGGTTCGCCCGCTACGGCTTGGCGGTCAATGCTCGCAACAAGCTCGATGAGACGAAGAAGACCAGCAAGAACCTCTGGTACGAAGAGACGATCCCACCCGATGCCCTCTTCTACTGCCTGCTCGCTCAGAGAAATGACAAGGCAGTTGTCGAGAACGACGACGCGCTGATGGTCGCTCGCAAACTTTTCGAGTGCCGGCCGTACCTGCAAGTCGGGGGCAACGAAACCGTCGGCCAAGGCTGGTTTGCGGTCGCATTGCCGAAGGCTGATCAGGCGAACGGAGGTGCTGCATGAGCAAGAAGAACAAACACAAGGGGCAGTCGTCGGTTCGTCAGAATGATCAGCAGAAGAAACCGGCTGCGGCAGGTTCCGGCGGTCAGTCGCACTCTGTTTCGAGCACACCATCAACTACCGCCCTTAAACCTGAGTCACGAGATTTCAGCCAGATGCCAGCTCAGCAGAAGTCGGCCCCGCCTGCGTCTCTTTCGAAAGCGCCGCCGCGACCGACTCTCGAACAACAACGCGCCGCGCATGCACTCGACAAGGTCAATGGAGTGAAGAGTGAAAGATTAGCCGGGGACTACAAGAGCTACTGCGAAAGCCTCTCGGCCACGATCGTCATGAACGGACTGGGGCAGGCGTGTGCGACGTTGCTGGCTCAAGCCAAAGGGAAGACGGGCGACGACGACGCACATCGCCGGTTGTTTGATGACCTCGAAGACTGGCTCTGCGGAAAGCAGGCGCGAGTGGGACTGAGCAAGCCGCTCATCGACTCGCTCGTTAAGTCAGATCAGACGATCTACTGCCATGCGCAGGCCGAGGCTTTGGCCTATCTGGTCTGGCTCAAGAAGTTCGCGCAGGCATTCCTTTCGAAAGCTGACAAACCAGAGAAGGGAGGCCGGGAATGAACCGTCCGCTGTATCACGGCAGTCAGTCTGCAGCGTTCGATCGCAATAAGTCCAACACGGGACTTTGGTACGACAAGTTCTGCAACACATGGAACGGCAATTGGATTCGTCCCGATAACGAGAAGCTCGACATCGAGAAGCTCGACTGGATCAAGTCGGTTGTGGGCACGGTTGGCAGCAATGACCAGCTAACTCAACACGCCGCGCGGCAGCGCGAACTTGCAACGAAACTTGGCGGCCTCGCGTTACCATTCGTCACCGCCACGCGTTTTGCGACCGGACTCGGGCGCGAACATCCCATCGAGATTGGCTTTGCATGGCATCACACACTCGGCACTCCGTACCTGCCGGGTTCGAGTGTCAAAGGTGTGCTGCGGGCATATGTCCGCGAGTGCTTTGGCAAGGAAGTCGCCAGCGACCTCTTCGGTCCCGATGACTTTAAAGCCGAGCACTGCGTCGGCAAGTGGATCTTCTTCGACGCCATTCCGAGCAAACCGGTGACGCTCGAAGCCGACGTCATGACGCCGCACTACGGCCCGTACTATCAGGGCGATGCCGCGCCCGGAGACTGGCACAACCCGGTGCCGATTCCGTTCCTCGCCGTCGCGCGCGAGCAGCAGTTTCAATTCGCGTTTGCTCCGCGAGGTAACGATTCCTACACACTGCCCGACGGCACTCACGTCGATAACGACAAGATCGCGGAATGGCTCACCGCCGCGTTGCACTGGCTGGGAGCGGGAGCCAAGACCAACTCCGGCTTCGGCGTCTTCCGCCCGGCTGAAGAGTCTTCGTTATCAAATCTTGTGAGCGGCAAGGCGCTAGCCGCCGGTTCTGCTCCCGACGGGCCTTCAAACAAGCCCGCATCATCAGAGTCCGCGAGCAGCAAGGCTCCCGGTCAGCGTTTGAATTTCAACGCCACATTGGAACTGGTCACACCGGCCTTCCTCGCCGGAGCGGACCAAACTGACGCCACCGACTGCGACCTGCGTCCCGCCACGCTGCGCGGCCAGTTGCGTTACTGGTGGCGGACTCTGCACGCGGGCTATCTCACCGTCGCTGAACTCCGTTCGTTAGAAGCCGCCCTCTGGGGTAGCACCAAAGAAGCCGGAGCCATTCGTGTCGTCGTTCAACGCAGAACGAAGGGTGAGCAACAACCCGATTGGGTGCCGGGTAAGCGTGAGGCGTTGAACAAGAAAGATCAGAGGGTTCTGCGACTGGCCCCAGACTTTGCGAAAGTGCATGACCTGGCGGCTGCACCTCAGAGGCGCACGCAAGGATTCCTCTATCTGTCGTTCGGCATGGATGAGATGCCTGCTGGCAAGCCGAACGAACGCAAACGCCGTCGCTGCCGCCTCCCCGGTTCGGAGTGGGAAATCTCGGTCGTCGTCAGAGCCGGATACTACTTGCGCCCCGGCGCGGCGAAGGATGAAACGCCGCAGTCGATCGACGCGAGTGTCATCGAGACACAGGCATTGGCTGCATTGTCGCTGTTGTGTCAGTTTGGTGGAGTCGGCTCAAAGAGCCGTAATGGTTATGGCTCACTGAAGCTGAGCCGTGTTGTGTCAGAGACGCTGGAGCACAAGCGGGCATTGACGCCTGAAGAAGCCGAAGAGTCGGCGAACAAGCTGCGCGCGTCCGAGAAACTGCGGCTCACCAACTCGCCACTCGAGCCCTCCGAACTCAGTGTGTTCAACGATCGCCTGATGCTTGCTCCGATCCCAACGCCGTGGCTTAACTACTGGAAAGTTCTGGATGAACTCGGCTTCGCCATTCAGGACTTCGGCCAGTCGGACGGTCAAAAGCGGACGTGGATCAAGGAAGCCTTCGGCCTGCCTCGGAAGATCGGACAATCGGATAACGATGGCAGGGCGAAGTTCGCTTTCTCCGGAAGCACCGACAAGACGCAGCAAGCTGTCGTCTGGCTTGGCCAGCATCATCCGCATCTGGACAGTCGCAGGGCCGAAGACATGCGGCACGCCAGCCCGATCCACTTGCACATCAGCCGCAACGACAACGGGACTCACTCGATTGGAGTGATCGCTTTTCCCAATCGCATCCTGCCCGACTACCAGACGAGCCGCGACGAGTTGCAGGCGTTGATCGAGCATTTGCAAATTGAATTACCGAAACGAATTGCAAAGTCCGGTCCTCCCAAGCCGCTCCCGAAGACGTCAATTGGGACAGCATCAGCCAGTATCAAACGCCCGTCGGGAACGCCGGTGAAAGTCACCATCGTCAGCGTGCGGGAGAAGGGTGGCTTCGAGGTTCAGGAAGAGGGACGTCCGAAGGGCGTGCTCAATCTCGGCCCCGTTCCCACTCTGCCGCCCAGCGTCAGTGATGTGGTCGAAGTGCAGATCAAAGACGACACCAAGTCGCCTCAGTACCAGTGGCCAAAGCCAGCAACCGCAGCCTCCACGAAATCAAGTAACGGGAAGAAGAAGTAGCGATGAAGTCAATTCTCATACTCACGGTCGGAGGTTCGCCGCAGCCGCTGGTGACCAGCATTCGCTCCAATCAGCCGGACTTCGTGTGGTTCGTCTGCTCGGACGATGTTGCGAAGAACAAGGGCAGTTATGTCGAAGCGGTCGGGGAAGGGCTGGTTTGCAAGAGCAGCTTCAAGGTCGAGCATCCGGACTCACCCTGCATCGCAACTCAGGCGGGACTGATACCGGAACGCTTCGACCACATGCGCATCGCCGGATTCGACAACCTCAATGATTGCTACCTGCGTTGTCTGGAACTCATCGAGAAGCTGCATCGCGAGTATCCCGACGCGAAGCTGATCATCGACTACACCGGCGGAACGAAGTCGATGACGGCGGGACTGGCGACAGCGGCTCTCGATGACGGACGTTGTGACATCGTGCTCGTCACCGGTGCGCGGCAGGACTTGCGGGCTGTCACCGATCAGACGCAGTTTGTTCGCCCCGTGCAGGTCTGGGACGCGCAGGTGAAGCGCACACTGCGTCATGTCGAAAACTTGCTCGGGAGGTTCGATTACACCGGTGCGGCACGACTCCTCGAAGAAACATCCCGACGCTTCGCCAGTGACAACACCGTGCAGACCATCCAGTCCTGGCTGCTGGCTTGTCGAGCGTTTGAAGCCTGGGATCGATTCGATCACCCGACCGCTCGCACATTGCTTCAGCCAGAGAATGCGCAATGGAAGAGTTACCTCACCTTCCTCGCGATGCTGATTGATCAACGTGGACACGGTTGGGAACTCGTCGAAGATCTGCTGATGAACGCGCAGCGACGCGTCGTTCAACAACGATACGACGACGCCGTAGGACGTCTCTATCGAGCACTCGAACTGACTGCACAAATCTGGCTGGAGAAGAAGCACGGCATCGTCACTGGCAACGTTGATCTCGATCGCATTCCCGAATCCATTCGTGGGGCGATCGCGTCGCGAGGTCACAGCGATGGAGCCATCAAGATCGGCCTTGTCGATGCCTGGTCGGTCGCCGCCGCGTTCACGGGCGATCCGCTCGGAGACGCGTTTTCAAAATCAAAGTCGAAGTTATTGAGCTTTCTGAAAACTCGCAATGAATCCCTGTTCGCTCACGGCAGCCGACCAGTCAGCGAAACCGACTACACCACTCACGGTCGCTTCGTCGAAGTGTTCTTGTCGGAAACCATTGCGACGGCTGTTGACCAACTCAAGCTCCCCCGACGCGCCACACTTCAACAGTTTCCCGTCCGAATTGACGTGCCGAATGACTGACAATGCTCCACAGATTCCTGTGTCGAAATGGCGTCATGCTTGGCAGAAACAACGAGCCATCATGCTCTGTGCGATAATTGCCGTCATCGTTACTGGGCTGATCGTCCAGCCTTGGAAACAACAGCCGTGGCTGGCTTGGTGGCAGTGGATGGACGCCGTTTTCGGTGTGGCCACGCTGGCGGTCGCCCTCATCGTTTGGTGGGGCGAGCTCACCGAGAACTGGGAGCACAATCTTCCCAAGCGGCTACGAGTCGTCTTTCTCTTTGACAACCAGCCGGTCCTCGTCTGCGAAGACGCGCCGCTCATCACCGAGACCGACATTCGGGCGATGGCGCAACAGATCGGCAAGCAAATGAATGACAATAAAGAACTCTCATTACGTCCGTTCTTCGAGCCGTTGTTACCCATCATTGACCGCCAATCGAAAACTGGCCCTGTTCGCCGTTATGAGATTCGAATGACGCTCAAAGAACTGCCGACGTCACTGGCTGAACGGCGAAATTCCGATCCGTCTCTGATACGCAAAGTCTGGCCCGTTGCTAACGGGGTTGAGCAGGAGACGTTCGAGAAAGTCTGAGGAAACATCACATGCCTCGCACTTTTATTTGTTCCACCGGCACGAGTGCCGCCAAGTTGCTGGTTGATGTCACCGGCAACCGGTTGCCCCCGGGACGGCTGCGCGAGTGGGTGACTCAGCAAGGCGGCAGTGATGCGGCCGCGCGGCAGATGCTCGCGTCGTTTCAAGAGGTCGAACCGAGTGGGGACGGGCTGCATCAACAACTTTCGGCAGAGATTCATTCGCTCGTCAGGATGAATGTCAGCGACGACAATCGCGTGTTGTTGCTCAGTTCTTCAACGCCCGAGGGGCTGGCGTGTGCGCTGGCGGTCGAGGGGTATCTCAAGCGGCATTGGCGCGGGCTGGAGGTGGTCACGGAACCGGTCAACGGCTTGCAGGTTGATGACGCCGAGCAGTTCCGCCGCGTCGGTGTCGTCGAGTTCACCAAGCGGTGTCTGCGGGAGATCAATAACTATCACGCGCCGGTCAGCGGGCAACCGGCCAATGTCGTGCTCAACCCGACCGGCGGCTTCAAGGCGCTGGTGCCGTACATGGTTCTCATCGGGATGATCAAGGAAGTCCCCTGCCGCTACATCTTCGAGCGATCGACCACGTTGCTGGAACTCCCGCCGTTGCCGGTCGAGTTCAGTCGCTCGCGGTTTGAAGCCTTCAAGTCCCTCTTTGAACGCCTCGAACGCGAGTCACGCCAAGTGGTCGCGGCGACGTCCCCCCACGCCCGCGCGGGCCACGTCGATATGCCAGACGATCGTTGACAGGGCCTTTGTCCGCACCGTATCTACGG
>JAWXBP010000013.1 GCA_034440135.1 Planctomycetia bacterium | reverse complement strand
GTATGCGACTCCGAAGATTGATTCACTCACGGAACTAGGAGCGACAAAGAGTAGGCCGATGAAACAAGGCGACGTTATCATCACCGTGAGCGGGAATGCGTATTCCGGCCAATGCTGCCGGTCATTCCGGTCTGCTTGCTGCCAGGCATTCCGGCGCAATGCTGCCACCCCCTCGGAGCGCAGCGACGCGGGAGTTGGATTATGGGTTAATACCCTCGTCGTCTGTCAACCGCCGCTGCTTCTTGCGCATCGATTCGCCCTTCAGCTGAACGCGATACGCGTTATGCACGAGACGGTCTAAGATCGCATCGGCGAGTGTCGGATCGGCGATCAGTTCATGCCAACGGTCGACTGGGAACTGACTGGTGACGAGCGTGGATTTTCGTTCATAACGATCTTCGAGGAGCTCCAGCAAGTCTCGCCGCTGCTCGTCGGTCATGGCGGCAAGACCGAAGTCGTCGAGCACAATAAGATCGATGCGAGCGAGGTGCGCAAGCTGTTTGCGGTAGCGACCGTCACCTTTGGCGATGCCGAGATCAGTGAGCAGCCGTTGCATTCTCAGGTAGCGCACCGAGTAGCCGTCGCGGCACGCTTGATGGGCGAGCGCGCAGGCCAGGTAACTCTTGCCGACACCGGTCGGTCCGGTGATCAGGCAGTTCAGGTGTTCGCGCAGCCAGGCACCGCCGGCGAGCTTCTTGACTAAGCCTTTATCGAGTCCGCGTGGCTGGCGGAAGTCGACGTCTTCAACACAAGCGGTCTGTCGTAGCGCGGCGGTGCGTAGTCGCGTCTTCAGGCGCGCCTCGTCACGCAGCGTGCACTCTTCGTCGACGAGCAACCCTAAGCGCTCGGCGAAGCTCAAGCCATCACAGTCGGTGTGACCGAGCTGTGCGGCGAAGGCCTTGGCCATGCCGGGCAAGCGCAACTGCTGCAGCTTATCGAGGGTGGGGTGGTTCAACATCGGGATTTATCTCCAGGTCGTCAGTGGTAGTAATCCGGTCCGCGCAGGTTGTCGTGCACGAGACTCGGGGTGGTGGGAGCGGTGTTGGGTAAGGGTTGCTGATCGAGGCCACGACGTAAGATTGACTCGAGGCTGCGACAACTGTGTGCGCCGATTTGCAGCGCGCGAGTACAGGCCGCTTCGAGGCGCGTGTCGCCGTAGGTTTTGCCGAGGCGCAAGATGCCGAGACAAGCACGGTAGGCTTGTTGTGGGTGCGCACGACTGGCCATCAAGGTCTCGACCAGGCGGGCGGTGGCGGGGCCGCTCTTGGCTGCCCAATCGATGAGTCGGGTTGGGCTCCAGTCGGCGTACTCACGATGGCTTTTCGGCATGTGTTCGGGCAGCGTGGTGTGGCGGCCGTGTTGCGCTGAGCGGACATGGGAGGCGACGCGTTGGCCGCGCTGGAAGGCTTCGACGGTGCTCGCCGTCAGGCGCACGTCGAGCTGCTCGCCGACCAGGACATAGGGCACCGAGTAATAGTGATGGTCGACCTGGATGTGGTAATCGATGTGCACGCGCGCACGCTTCCACTCGGCGAAGATATAGCGCTCGCTCGGCAGCGCTCGCAGCGCCGCTTGATCGAGTTGTTCGAACTGGCTACGGCGGCAGCCGGGCAGTTTGCGCAGCGGACGATGGTTCAATTGTTCGAGCAGCACGGCTATCTCGGCATTGAGCTCGGCCAGCGAGAAGAACGTGCGGTGGCGCAGGCGTGCGAGCACCCAACGCTCGACCAACTGCACGGCGACCTCGACCTTGGCTTTATCGCGTGGCTTGCGCACACGGGCCGGCAGGATGGCAACGCCATAATGCGCAGCCATGTCCTGATAGGTCGTATTGAGCAGCGGCTCGTAGCGATGCGCACGGGTGACGCCGCTGCGTAAATTATCCGGCACCAGCAACTCCGGCACGCCGCCGAAGAACTCGAACGCGCGCACGTGGCTGCCGACCCAATCGGGCAAGGTCTGACTCAAGGTCGCCTCGGCGTAGCAGTAATGGCTCGCACCGAGCACCGCGACGAAGACTTGTGCGGCGTCGGCCTCGCCGGTGCGCGGATCGACGATTGGCACCGTCTGGCCGGCGTAATCGACGAAGCAGCGCTCGCCGGCGCGGTGGACCTGGCGCATCGACAGATTGAGCTGCCGTGCCCAGCGTCGATACAACTCGCAATATTGACTGTACTGCAGGCCATCCGGATAGATCGCCTTGTACTCCTCCCACAGCAGCATCAGGGTGACGCCTTTGCGGCGCAGCTCCTGATGGACCTCGGCGTAATCGGGCAAGGGCCGTGACGGGCTGGGTGACGGCGCCGGCGGGAACAAGCGCCGCTCCAGGGCCACCTCATCGAGACCGTCTGGCAACGGCCAGCTCAAACCGGCGGCGGTGGCGCGCTCGAGGTACCGTTGCACTGCCGGCCGGCTGATCCGACAGGCCAGCGCAGCCTGGCGATCGGAATAACCGCGCTCCCACTTCAAGCGCAAAACTTCTTTGATCTGCCGCATAGTCAACCTCTCTGCCGCCATCGGAGCCCCCTCTTCGGTGAACGAAAAGGCGGCACGATAACGGATGGTTAACCCGCCGACGTGGCGCTCAGCTGCTCCCCCTCAGGGGGTGGCAGCGTTAGGCCGGAATGGGTGGCAGCATTGGACCGGAACGGGTGGCAGCATTGCGCCGGAATGGGTGGCAGCATTCACCCGGAATACGCATTCAGGTTCTAATTCCTCGGCGTAGCGATTCAGACGAATGAATATGCCCCAGCCTGAGAGCAGGGCGCCAATAGACAGCACCAATGCCGCCGCATAGAGAAGTTGCGCGGAGTCACCATGAGCGGCGCGGAACGTCGCAACGAGGCCTTCAATGGCCAATGCGACAACCACCACGACCAGAAATCGCGACAGAAACCGACGCACCCGCGTTGGGCCGCTGACGTGAGCGTCACGCAACACTTCTTCCTCGACAATGGTT
>JAWXBP010000012.1 GCA_034440135.1 Planctomycetia bacterium | reverse complement strand
GCCTTGCACCTTGCGGCCGTCGGGGGCGTTGCCGCCGCGCGTGGCCGGGTCGTAGGTGCAACGCAGCTCCGTCACGTTCCCCGCGGCGTCCTTCACCGCTTCGGTGCAGGTGATGAAATACGCGTAACGCAGCCGCACTTCCTTGCCGGGGGCGAGGCGATAAAAACCCTTCGGCGGGTCTTCACGGAAATCATCCTGCTCGATGTAGATCTCGCGCGCAAACGGCACCTTGCGCGTGCCCATCGACGGATCTTCGGGATTGTTGATCGCTTCCAACTCGTCGACCTGGTCTTCCGGATAGTTGGTGATCACCACCTTGAGCGGCCGCAACACCGCCATCGCCCGCTGGGCGCGCTTGTTGAGGTCGTCGCGCAGGGCGTTTTCCAGCACGAGCATGTCGATCGTACTGTTGAATTTGGCGACACCGATGCGCTCGCAAAAGCTCCGCATGGCCTCGGGCGTGTAGCCGCGACGGCGCAGGCCGCGGATGGTGAGCATCCGCGGATCGTCCCAGCCGGAGACGTGCTTCTCGCGGACCAGTTCCAGCAGCCGGCGCTTGCTCATCATCGCGTAGGTGAGATTGAGCCGCGCGAATTCGATCTGCTGCGGCGCGTAGATGCCCAGTTCCTTGATGAACCAATCGTACAGCGGCCGGTGATTCTCGAACTCCAGCGTGCAGATGCTGTGTGTGATGCGTTCCAGGGAATCGGATTGACCGTGCGTGTAGTCGTACATCGGATAGATGCACCACTGGTCGCCGGTGCGGTGATGCGTCGCATGCAGGATGCGATACAACACAGGATCGCGCAGGTTCACGTTCGGCGACGCCATATCGACTTTGGCGCGCAGAGTCCGCGCGCCGTCCGGGAATTCGCCGGCTTTCATCCGCGCGAACAGGTCGAGATTCTCTTCCACCGAGCGCTCGCGATACGGGCTGTTCGTGCCCGGCGCGGTGAGCGTGCCACGATGTTCGCGCATGGCGTCGGCATTCAAGTCGCAAACGTAAGCCTTGCCGGCCTTGATGAGTTGGACGGCCCAATCGTAAAGCTGCGGAAAATAGTCCGAGGCGTAGAACGGCTGCTCATTCCACTCGAAGCCCAGCCAGCGGACGTCCTCCTCGATCGACTGGACGTACTCCTCTTCTTCCTTGGTGGGGTTCGTGTCGTCGAATCGCAGGTTGCACTTGCCGCCGAATTCCTGCGCCAGCCCGAAGTTCAGGCAGATGCTCTTGGCGTGGCCGATGTGCAGGTAGCCGTTCGGCTCCGGCGGAAAACGGGTATGGACGCGGCCGGCGTGCTTGCCGGTGCGGTTGTCTTCGTCAATGATCTCGCGGATAAAGTCCCGCGGTCGAGCAGCTTCGTTCGTCGATTCCATAGCGCAACGGCGTTCCTTCTAGGAGCTAACCACGGAGACACGGAGGACACGGAGACGGGCCGCCTGGTCTCAAGGCAAAAGTTTAACGGAGGGGCGAAGTTTGTCGTAGGGCGCGCCGTTCGCAGGGAAACGGCGATTCTTTTCTAAGTACACTGCATCAAGTTCAATTCGACGGGTGCCACTGGCGGCTTGCCCGCCAGTGCGGGTTCGATTCCGCAGTCAGGCCCGACTTTGGCACTGGCGGACAAGCCGCCAGTGGCACCCCACATCGATCCTTCTGCAGGCGTGCTCAGCTTCCTCGCCGGCCGCGGTATTTCCGGCTCGCTTCTTCCAGCGTGGCCCGTTCCTTGGCCGTGAGGCTGGCTTCGCCTTCGCGTTGGATTTTGTCCAACAGGGTGTCCACCTGGTTTTCCAGGTCATCCCGCCGAGCGGCTTCTGGCTCGCGATGCACCCGCATCTTGAGCACTCGGGGGAACTCCGCGCCCCCTTTACGCCGGCGCGGCAGGAAACTGAGCCAACTTCCTAGGTGCCATTGGTATTTCTGATAGAGGAAACCGGAAATGGATCCGGCGATGTGTGCTGTGTAAGCAATCGGTGGACCGCTCGCCTCTCGACCGCCACCCACGAACATTCCTTGAAGCGAAATCACGTCCTTCAACACGAGAAAGCCGACGAACAGCCAAATTGGAACCGGGATAAACCAAACATAGATCGTGCGATGCGGGTGCCGCATCGCATAAAGAACCGCTACGCCCATGACGCCACCGGACGCCCCCACCAACAGTGACGGAGCGCCTTTAAAGAAGACGTACTGTGCTGCGACCCAGCCCAGACCCGCCAATACAATTGCGCTGAGGTAAAACCACAGAAATTCCTTGCGGCCCAAGGTTGACTCAAGGTCCTGGCCGAAGAGCCAGAGGGCGTACATGTTGAACAGGATGTGAAACACGTCGTCGGGACTATGCGTGAAGCCGTAGGTGAGCAGCTTCCAGATCGTCCAAGGGGCGCGCCAGAAATCTGGCTCAATACCCATGACCTGCACGACGCTGTTTTGCATGCCGGGCATTGGCGGCCGGCCAAAGAGGATTTCCACCACATACACCGCGACGTTGATCAAAATCAGGTTGATCACCATCGACCGGGCGCCTCCTTCGAGCCACCCGCGGCGGTCCTCCTGATAGTAGTCGCGGTCGTAAATGCCCATCGGATCGCAGTTTCGGCTGGCGGCGCGGAATCCGGGCGCAAGGCGGCCCGTATCCATAAACTTAGGGCGGAGCGGGGGTTTTTCAAGTGCAACCGGGAGCAGGCGAAGGGTACAAAGCGGTCAGAACAGGGGGCAGCGGCGAGATTCCCCCCTACTCCACCTACTTACTACTTCACCTACTCCACCTCCTTCCTTGCTAGACTGACGCTATCCCCCGCACCCCGTCGCATTGAAATCCCATGCCCATCGACACGGTCACGGCCTCGGAACTTCTGGAGCACTTGGAAGGGCTCAATCGGCTCCTGGACGTCGCCCGGGTGCTGGCCGCCGAGATCAATTTGACCACGGTGCTGGAGACCATCACGCACGAGGCCTGCAAGGCGCTCGATTGCGATCGCGCCAGCCTGTTCCAGTTCGACGCCAAGCGCGACGAATTGTTCACGCTGGTGACCACGGAGCTGGAAATCGCTGAAATTCGCCACTCGCTCGACCATGGCATCACCGGCCACGTGGCGCGGACGCGGGAACTAGCGAACGTGTCCGATCCTTATCAGGACGCCCGCTGGAACCGCGCAGTCGATCGCGCCACCGGCTACAACACGCGCAACATCCTGGCCATCGCCCTCAGCTCGCCGCGCGACAACCGGTTGCTCGGCGTCTTGCAATTGTTGAACAAGAATAACGGCGCCTTCTCGCGCTTCGACGAGCAATTGGTCCAGGCCTTCAGTCAGCACGCGGCCGTCGCGCTCGATCGGGCGCTGCTGGTCGACGAATTGCATCACAGTCAGGCGATTGAGACATCGTTGAACGTCGCCCGCGATATTCAGCGCGGCTTTATGCCGAGCCGGTTGCCCGAGATCCCTGGGTACGACGTCGCCAGTTGGTGGTTCCCCAATCAAGCGGTCGGCGGCGATTATTGCGATGTCGTTCCGCTGCGCGACGGCCGTATCGGCCTCGTGGTGGCTGACGTCAGCGGCCATGGACTCGGCCCGAGTTTGCTGATGGCCTCGGTCCGCGCGGCGTTGCGGGCGCTAATCCTCGAACACTCCTCGCCCGAAGTTTTGCTCGGCATGTTGGGGCGTTCGATGGCGGACGACCTGCAAGACGGCCGGTTCGTGACCATGATCCTCTCGGCCCTCGACCCGGAGAATCACACGGTCGAATACGCCAATGCCGGCCACGCTCCGGCGATGCACTATTGCCGGGAATCGAACGCCTTCACCACGCTCGAAACCACGGGCATGCCGATCGGCGTGCTGGATCGCCCCGAGTATCCGCAAGGCCCGCCGGTGGTGATGCACAGCGGCGACTTGCTGTTCCTCTGCACGGACGGCATCGTGGAATCGATGGACGCCGCCGGCGAACAATTCGGCATGAAACGCCTGGAAGCGATCCTGCGCGAACACCACGCGCAACCGCTGCCGGACCTGGTCCGCTACGTCGGCGCGTGCGTGGAACAACATTTTGAAGGCGACTACCCGCCGGACGATTTGACGATTCTGGCGGTACGGCGGAAGTGAATTGTTCAGGACAGCGAATATGAAACGCTGGCGAATTCCACGACTACGCTTCAGCCTGCGGACCTTCCTGGTCTTGATCTGCATCATCGGCGCGCTCTTAGGATTGGCGGCGCATCGGATTGAAACCGGAAAGCAGCGCTGGGCGACGATCGCGGAGTTGCAGCGGTTAGGCGTGCATGTCAGTTTCCATGACGACGATACCTATATCGATTGGACGCCTGCGGTCATCGCGGATATGACGTGGTGGCAGACTATGCACTACGCCAATCACACGTTGCGACTCAGTTCCGTTCAATTCACATCACGGACTCCGGCACCGCGGGCCTTCGAGCTGCTGCGGGATTTTCCGAGTATCGAAAATGTCCATTTGATGGGGGAAGGCGCTGATGACGGCATCTTGGGCGAGTTAGTCCGTCATAAGAAGATTGTGTATCTCGACCTGTCTAAATCATGCATCACCGATGAAGGGCTGGCGCGACTAACCGAATTGCCCAAATTGAGGGGGATTGAACTCCCTCCTGGAATTGGCGATGCAGGCTTCATCCATGTGGCGAAAGTACCCAACCTGCTCGGAATCCGGGGCGCCGGCGGCCCGGTCACGGACGAGGGCCTAAAGCATCTACGAGGCCTCACTGGGATGTATGAACTTGGCCTGCGCGACACCCGCATCACCGACGAAGGCGTGGCGTATTTGGCTGGAATGAAAAATCTCGTGGCGTTAGATTTGTCCGGCACTCGCGTCACGGGCCAATGTGCTGCGACCTTCGTTGACTGCACGAATCTGCGACGTCTGGAACTTAGTCGCACTCGTTTCGATGACGCCGGGCTGGCCGCAATCGGCAGTTTTCCGGTCTTGCAGGACTTAACGCTTGCGGAAACAGACGTCACCGACTCTGGCATGATCTTTCTGCCCGGCCCGCACTTGTTGACCTGTCTCGATTTGTCGAACACGAAAGTCACGCCCGCTGGGCTGGCGAACCTCACCGAGTGCCCTGAATTGAACTTCTTGCAGATCCGCGGCCTACCGGTTTCGGACGCCGACGCACCGATGCTCGCCAACGTACCGTTTCTGTACGAACTCGATTGCCGAGAGACTGGCATTACAATGGCCGGGGAAGCGGTGTTGCTCAAGAGCAAGGTGAAATGTCAGCCATGGGTGCGCCGATGGTAGACCAAATCGACGCGACGGTTGCCGCGAAACCGCGGCCAGCCACGAAGCGCTGGCGAATCCCCCGACTGCGCTTCAGCCTGCGGACTTTTCTGGTGCTGATCTGCCTCATCGGCGCGCTCTTGGGGTTGGCGGCGCACCGGATTGAAAAGGGCAAGCAGCGTTGGGCGAAGATTGCGGAGTTGCAAAAGCTCGGCGTGGGCGTTGGCTTCACGGAAGACTACCGGCAATGGACTCCCGATGTCATCGGGAACATGAATTGGTGGCAGAGCTGGCGCGAGGCCGATCGGGCGCAGAACTTAAGCGTGGTGATGTTCGGTCAAGAATCGCCGGCGCCGCGAGCGTTCGAGTTGATCCGTGATTTCCCCGGTATCGCGATCGTCCATCTTGATGGCCAGGAAGTTGACGACCGACTGATGGCCGAGCTGGTGCGGCATCGCAACATCGTCCATCTTGACTTGCAACGGTCCCAAATCACTGACGAGGGTCTCGCCCGGCTATTGGAACTTCCCAATCTGAATTCACTTGCGCTACCGCCAGGTACGACCGACGCCGGTCTGGCGCACGTCGCCCAACTGACGCAACTTCGTCGACTGGTAGCTCGCAATACCAAGATCACCGACGCGGGCCTGAAAAACTTCGTAGGGCGTCGCGGCGTGGACTTCCTAGATCTGAGTAACACTCCCGTCACCGATGAAGGCGTCTCGCATCTCGTCGGCATGAAGTCGCTGATTCAGCTTGACCTTTCCGGGACGCGCGTGACCGGCGCCTGTGGCGAGCATCTGAGCGGACTTGCGCAATTGACGCGCGTGGAGTTGAATCAAACGCAGTTCGATGATGCTGGACTGGAGAACATCAGCAAACTGCCGTTGTATCGACTATCACTGGCCGGAACCAAGATCACCGACACAGGGCTACGCCACCTGCATGGCGCCGAACTCTGCGACATCGACCTTTCCAACACCGCCGTCTCCGGTGATGGACTTCGTCACCTCGCTGATTGCTTTGAACTTGAATCAATTAAGTTGAACGGCACTCTCATCGACGACGCCGACGTTCCGGTCCTGTTGCAGTTCACTGTGCCCACGCAATTGCAGCTCAAGGACACGCTGCTGACGCCAGCAGGCGAGTCCTTGTTCTGGCAAGGCAAGCTTCAGAACGGACCGTAAGCGAAACGCCCGATCCGGGCAACGCTTCTCCCCAGCCTCCGCCCGCCCTATACTACCGGTAGGCATTCATTTCTCAGCACAATCGGACCGCTGCGCCGTTGTTGCGCGTCGCGCGCGGAGGGGTGGCTTCGCATTTTTGCTGCGCCGCGCTATTGCTGCATCGGTTTCGTCGTGTCGCTCGCGCTCTCGGGTAGCGTGGCGCTGGGGCAATTTGGCGTCGGCGGGGCTTTTGAACTCTCCGAGTTGGTTCAACTCGACGAACTGACCAGCGCCGGCAAAGCTCATCTCGAACGCATGCGGGCGGCCCGTGCCGGCGAGCGTTGGGGCGAGGTGATCGACATCCTGCGGCTGGTCGAGCAGCAGCACGGCGAGCAGGTGATCGCCGTCGGTCCGTGGCGCAGCGTTGGCGTGCGGGATTATTGCCAATTGCTGCTCTCCACCTTGCCGGCCGACGCGCTGCGCCTGTATCGCGGACAAGCCGACGCCCAGGCGGATTCCCTCTTCGCCGAGGGGCAGCGGAGTCGCGATCCCGCGCCGCTGCGCAAACTTTTACGCGAGGCCTTCTGCAGTAGCCGTGGCGACGATGCGCTGGAATCGCTGGCCGAAATGGCGCTCGAATCCGGACGCACCGCCGAGGCGCGGCAACTTTGGGAACGCTTGATTCCCCAAGCGCCCGGCGACGATGGCCTACCCAGGCAACTCGCCTATCCCGACGCCGACCTCGATGCGGCCGCGGTCCGCGCGCGACTGATTTTGGTTTCCATTCTCGACGGCGATCTGACCCGCGCTGCCGGGGAGCTCACGCGATACAAAGAATTACACGCCGGCGCCAAAGGCCGCTTCGCGGGACGCGACGTCGTCTACACCGAGTTCCTGGAAAAGCTGCTGGCGGATGCCGCCAAGTGGCCCGCGGCGTCGACGCTGGCGGACGATTGGCTCTCCTTCGCGGGCGATGCGTCGCGCAGCCGGATCGTGGCTGGTGAAATCGATCTCGGCGCGCCGGCCTGGCCTGCGATCGAACTTGGACCTGCGCCGGCTTCGCAACAGGCGTTCGTCTCGGGACTCGCGCAGTCGCGCCGCGTGGGCGAAGAGCGCGGGCAATTGCTGAGCTATCACCCGCTGATCGTCGGCAATCTGTTACTCGTTAGCACGGCCGACAACGTGTTGGCCTACGACGTGCGGACCGGCAAGCCCGCCTGGGGCGATTCGCCGATTATCTATCCCGGCGACATGGCGGTCGCGGCCACGCAGCGCGCCAGCTATGTGCGGAGCGCGCTCGGCGTGCCGCGATTTACGCTCACGGTTCACGGCAACAAGCTCTTCGCGCGGATGGGTTCGCAAGTCACCGGGGGCATTCAAGGCAATCCGCCGGTGCGTTCGAGCGGGCATATCGCCTGCCTCGATCTGCACGCCGAAGGCCGGTTGCTGTGGACGATCGCGCAAAACGAAGACGGCTGGGCGTTCGAGGGCACGCCGGTTGTCGATGGCGAACAGGTTTACGTCGGCCTGCGGCGCAGCGAGGTCAATCCGCAGGCGCACGTGGCGTGTTACGACGCGGAAACCGGGCAGCTGAAATGGCGGCGATTCATTTGTTCCGCGCAATCGCCCGCCCGGGGCGTCGTCGAGGAATGCACGCACAACCTGCTCACGCTGGCGCAGGGCATGCTGTACTACAACACCAACCTTGGCTGCATCGCGGCGCTCGATGTGAACGATGGGCAAATCGCCTGGATCGCCAGGTACCCGCGTCCAAAATCAGGCGACTTGAGCCGCCCGGCCGCACATTTTTATCGCGATCTCACGCCGTGCGTTTACGATCGCGGGCGCGTGATCGCCGCGCCGTCCGATTGCGATCGCATCTTCGCGCTCGACGCTGGCAGCGGCCGCGCGCTTTGGGAAGCGCCGCACGCCGACGACGTTGTGCAACTACTCGGCGTGGCCGGCGGCAGACTTTTGGCCAGTGGCGATCGGCTCTGGTGGATCGACGTCGAAACCGGCAAGATCGCCCACGTGTGGCCGGAACAATCGTCGCTGCGGGGCTTCGGCCGCGGCCTGCTGGCGGGCGACAAGGTTTATTGGCCGACGCGCGACGCCATCTACGTGTTCGATCAACGATCCGGCGCAGCCGTCGACGTGATGGACCTGCGGCGGCGACTGCCGGACGGAAACGACGCGATCGGCGGCAATCTGGTGGCCTCCCGAGGGCGAATGGTCATCGCCACGCCCACGCAATTGCTGGGTTTCACGATGTTCGGGCAAATCGGCGAGAAAGTCGAGGCCGACGGGCAATCCCAAACAGTCCGGCCGTCGTCGGATACACTGGAAGCTCGCGGGTTGGCGCCGATGCGCTCCGGGCGCTGACGCTTCCGGCTCTAAGAGAACACTTAACTTCGCGTCATAGCGGAATTCACGATGCTGCCAACGGATGATGTTCAGGCGGTGCAACGGCTGCACGAGGCGTATGAAAAGATCACGCGCGAGCTGACCAAGACCATCGTCGGCCAACAGCAGGTCATCGAAGAACTGCTGATCGCGATGTTCGCGCGCGGGCATTGCCTGTTGGTCGGCGTGCCGGGCCTGGCGAAGACGTTGTTGATTCGCTCGCTCGCGTCGACGCTGTCGCTCAAGTTCAATCGCATCCAGTTCACGCCGGACTTGATGCCCTCCGACATCACGGGCACTGAAGTCATTCAGGAAGACAAGGCGACCGGCGAACGCGCATTCAAGTTTCTCGAAGGACCTGTCTTCGCGAACATCATTCTGGCGGACGAGATCAACCGCACGCCGCCGAAGACGCAGGCCGCGTTGCTGGAAGCGATGCAGGAACATCAGGTGACCGTCGGCGGCCGGCGGCATTTGCTGGCGGAGCCGTTCTTCGTGCTGGCCACGCAGAATCCCATCGAGCAAGAAGGCACGTACCCGTTGCCCGAGGCGCAGTTGGATCGCTTCATGTTCAACGTGATGGTGGACTATCCGAGCGAAGAGGAAGAGCTACAGATTGTGCGTCAGACCACCTCGGACGTCTCGCACAAGATCACGGCCTTGCTAAACGCCGACGAGATTCAATCGCTGCAGCAGATCGTGCGAAAGGTTCCGGTGGCCGACCATGTATTGCGCTACGCCTTGCAATTCACGCGACTCACGCGGCGCGAGAAAGGGCAAGTCCCGGACTTCATCAAGCAATATGTCAGTTGGGGCGCGGGGCCGCGGGCGAGTCAATACCTCGTGCTCGGCGCCAAGGCCCGGGCCGTCTTGCACGGGCGCTTTCATGCCACGTGCGAGGATATCCGCGCCGTCGCCGCGCCGGTGTTGCGGCATCGTATCGTGACCAATTTCAACGCCGAGGCCGACGGCGTGAAGCCGGACGACATCGTCTCTCGGTTGGCCTCGTTGATCGAACCTGTGGAATATGACACCACCCACCGAACCCACGCCAACGTGTTTCGATCCGCGGACGCTGGCTAAGCTGGCGGGGCTCGAGCTGCGTGCGCGCTCGATCGTCGAAGGCTATGTGTCCGGGATGCATCGCAGCCCGTTTCACGGTTTCTCGGTGGAATTCGCCGAGCACCGCGAATACGCGCCGGGCGACGACGTGCGCCATGTGGATTGGAAAGTTTACGGCAAGACCGATAAGTACTATCTCAAGCAATACGAGGAAGAAACGAACCTGATCTGCTACCTGGCGCTCGACGCCAGCGAGAGCATGACGTATCAAAGCTCCGACGCGCCAATGTCGAAACTCGATTACGCGCGGACCGTGGCCGCGGCGCTCGCCTATCTCGTGCTACGGCAACAAGACAGCGTGGGTCTCGCGGTGTTCGATCAGGAAGTGCGGTCGTTGGTCCGCCCAGCGGGCAATCCCTCGCATTTTAAGCAACTCACGCACGTCATGGAGCGTGCCGAAACGGGCCGCAAGACCGCCGCCGGGGCGATTCTGCATGAGCTGGCCGAACGGCTGCCGAAGCGCGGCGTCGTCGTGTTGCTAAGCGATCTGTTCGACAACGTCGCCTCGTTGCTGGCGGGTCTCAAGCACCTTCGCCATCGCCGCCACGAAGTGATCGTCTTCCACGTGCTCGACCCGGCGGAGCTCGATTTCCCGTTTGAACAAACAACGCTCTTTAAGGGCCTCGAAGCCTGGCCCGACACGCTCACGGACCCGCGCACGTTGCGGAAGGCCTATCTGGCGGAATTCGAGAAGTTCCTGCTGGAAGTCCGCAAGTCCTGCCAGGAACAACGCGCCGACTACGTACAACTCCGCACCGACCAACCGCTGGATGTCGCCCTGACTAGTTATCTGAGCAAACGACTGGAACGAACAAGATGAGAGGGGGGAGAATGACGAATTTCTAACTCTGCATCTCCGCTGTTCCGACCAATACCATCAATGCTTTCCTTCACGCCGATCGTCGCCTTGTTCACGCAGCCCTGGATGTTGCTTTGGGCGGTGGCGGCGGCTGCGCCGATTTTGATTCATTTGTTGAATCGGCGGCGCTATCGGGAGCAAACTTGGGCGGCGATGGAGTATCTGCTGGCCGCGATGCGCAAAAACGTGCGGCGGATTCAGATCGAGCAGTGGTTGTTGCTGGCGCTGCGGACGTTGATCGTGTTGCTGCTCGTCGCGGCCGTGGCTGATCCCGTAATCCAGGGACTAGGGCTCGCTCACGCGGCCGGCGCGCGGACCCATCGCTTGTTCGTGCTCGACGGCTCCTACTCGATGGGCTACCGAATCGACCAGGCCGCGCGTTTCGAGTCGGCCAAGCAAGTTATCACGCGCATCGTCGACGAAAGTCCGCAGGGGGACGGGTTCACGCTAGTACTGATGAGCGCGCCGCCGCGCGTCATCGTGCAGACGCCGTCCTTCGCGCGCAGTGAGTTCCTGGCGGAGCTGGAAACACTGCAGCTTCCGCATGGCGGGGGGGACGTCGCCGCTTCTCTGGCAACTGCGAATGAGGTGTTGCGTGCCGCGCGGCGCGACGAACGAAAACTATCGCGCGATGAGGTGTACATTGTCAGTGATCTGTGCGGTCCGAGCTGGAACCCGGCGGACCGCGGATCGCGACAAGCCATTCACGATCGCGCCGCAACTTTGGTCAGCGAGGGGACGTCGCTCGTGGTCGTCGACGTGGGTCAGGACGACCAAGAAAACATCGCCGTCGCGGAACTCATCACGCCGGACCGTTTCTCGGCCGTGGGGCGCGAGACGCGATTCGAGGTCCAACTGCTGAACCATGGTCGCCGCGATCACAGCCAGGTACGCGTAGAATTCCTGGTCGACGGCGCACGCGTTGGCGCCGCGCAAGTCGATGTAAAAGCCGGCGGCACGGCGGCAACTTCATTTCGGCACCGCTTCGACAGCCCGGGCGATCATGCCGTGGAAGCGCGCATCTCCGGCGACAAGCTGGACATCGACAACCACCGCTGGCTTAGCTTGCCTGTCCGCGATCGGTTGCGCGTGCTGTGCGTCGACGGCAATCCGCGCAGCCAAGGCCGGCCTGGCGCGACGGACTATTTGCGCGTCGCGTTGTCGCCGGTCGATAGAGCAAGCGACAATGGTCTCGTTGACGTGGTAGTCGCCACGGAAGGTACCTGGCTGGAGAACCAGCTCACGGGTTTCGACTGCGTGTTCCTGTCGGACGTTCGTCAATTCACAGCGGCTGAAGCGAGGCTTCTGGAATCCTATCTCGCGGCGGGCGGCGGCCTGGTGACGTTCCTGGGGCCGCAGGTTGACGCCAAGAATTACAACCAGCGGCTGTGCGGCCAGGACGGCGCGCCGCGCGTGCTGCCGGCGACGATCGGTGAATTGGTCGCCGAGAATCAACAGCCGGTCGATCCGCTTGGCTACCGGCACGCCATCGTCAGTCCGTTTCGCGATCAGGAACAAGCCGGGCTGCTGACCACGCCGATCAGCCATTACTTCCGTTTGTTACCGGACACGGAGCACGGCGCGCAAGTGGTCGCCGCAATCGCCGGGGGCGACGCCTGGATCGTGGAAGCTCCAGTCGAGCGCGGCGTGTCGATTCTGGTCGCGACGTCCGCGGCGGATCGCGATTGGACGCTGTTGCCGGTGTGGCCGAGCTTCGTGCCGCTCGTGCAAGAAATGTTGATGGCGTCGATTCAAGGCAAAACCGAGGAGCGAAATCTCCTCGTCGGCCGGCCGTTCGGCGGCAACTTGGGAACCGCGGTCGCCGACGTGCCCGTGCGCGTAACGAATCCGCGCGATGTGGAATCGATCGTCACGACCGCTTCCGACGACGGCCACGCGCGCTGGGCTTTTGGGGAGACGTATACGTCCGGCGTCTATCGCGCCGCCTGGAACGCTCCCATCGCGACGGAAGCGAGGTTCGCCGTGAATGTCGATCCACGGGAAGGTGAACTAGCGCGATTGCACGAAAGCGAACTGCGCGAACGCATTTGGCAGGGCGTGGCGTTTCAATACACCGCCGATTGGCATGGCTCGGAGGACACGCCGAGCGTTGGTTTGTCGCGCGCCACGCCCATGCATCAAGGGCTATTGCTCGCCGCGCTACTGGCCATGGTGGCCGAGAGTACGCTGGCCTGGTACAGCGGCGCGAGGGCGGCATGAGCGATCGACTCCCCGTCTGGCTTGAGCGTTGGCTTGGCGTTGACAGCTCCGCGCCGGGCGAAGGCACGCTTTGGCGCTTGGAACACGCCTGGCGTCTCGCGCCGTGGGTCACGTTGCTGCTGATCGCAATGTTGGCCGGGTACATCGTCTGGCTCTATAGCTGGGAGCGCCGCTCCGCCGGTCGTTGGGCGCGCGGATTGCTCGCCGGTCTGCGCATCGCGGCACTCGGCATCGTGCTCTGGATGCTCGCGGCCTGGATGTTATCGCTACAGCGCAGCGGACTGCCGTATACGGTGGTGCTGATCGACGACTCGGCCAGTATGGCCACGGTCGACCAGTATCACGACGACGCCAGTGAAAAAGCCGTCGCCAAGTATCGACCGGCGGATAGTTCCGCGCCGGCCTCGCGCCTGGATGTCGCACGGAGTATCCTCACCGCGAACGATGCCCGCGCATTAAAGCGCATGAGCGCCGAGCAGCGGCTGCGCCTGTATGCAATCTCATCCGCCGCGCGGCGCATCGACGGCGACCTGCAGGAACTGACCGCGCAACTATCGGCACTGGAACCGGCCGGCGAATGGAGCCGACTGGGCAATGGCATCGATGCGGTCCTGGACGACCTGCGCGGGACGCCACCCGCTGCGATCGTGCTGATGTCCGACGGCGTCAACACGGCCGGAACGTCGCTCGCGGACGCCGCGCAGTTGGCGCGGCGCAAGGGCGTGCCGCTGTACACGGTGGCCATCGGCAGCAGCGAGCCGGTACGCGACACCGAAATCAGCGACCTGCTAGTGGATGAAGTGGTCTTCATCAATGACGTGGTGAACTTCGAGTTCACCGTCACGGCTTCTGGCTACGCGCAGCAAGGAGTCGCCGCCCAGTTGGTCGATGTCGCCTCGGGCAATGTGCTTGCGGAAACGCCCCTGACGCTCGCGGCCGATGGCGTCCCGGAACGCGCGCGCATTGCTTATCGCCCGACGGAGGAAGGAGAGCTCGAACTGGCCGTCCGGATCGCCCCGCAATCCGACGAAGCGGACGCGGAAAACAATGCCGCATCGCGCACCCTTCAAGTCCGCAAAGACAAACTCCGCGTGCTGATGGTCTGGTGGCAGCCGAGCCTGGAATTTCGACGGTTGAAAGCGCTCTTGGAACGCGAGTCGACCATCGATCTGAAAACGGTGCTGCAAGACGCCGACTTGGAATACGCCGAAAGCGACAAGACGGCGCTCAAGGTCTTTCCCGCGGACCGTGACGAGCTCCGGCATTTCGACGTGGTACTCTTCGGCGACGCCCATCCGGATTTCCTCGGCGCACTAGCGCTCGATCTGCTGCGCGACTTTGTCAGCGAAAAAGGCGGCGGACTGGCCGTCGTCGCGGGGCCGCGCTTCACGCCCCGCGCTTACGCCGGCAGGCCGCTCGAAAAACTGCTGCCGGTCGATTTGGATCCCACCGCGGGCGCGACGACTGCGCCCGCCACCGAGGGCTTTGTTCCGCGGCTCACCGACCTCGGCGCCGCGAGTCCCGGCTGTCAGATCGCCGACACGCTGAGCGAAACCACCGCCGTCTGGGAAGCGCTGCCGCCCTGGTTTTGGTTCGAGCCAGCGGCGCGCGCCCGCCCGGGTGCGCGCGTGTTGTTGGAACATCCGACGCGTCTCGGCGCGGATGGGCGACCGCTGCCGCTCGTAGCGTTGCAGTTCGTCGGCGCGGGGAAGGTGCTCTACCAGGCCACGGATGAATCGTACCGCTGGCGGTTCCGTGTCGGCGATTTGTACTTCGGCCGCTATTGGGTGCAGATGATTCGTTACCTCGGCCACACTCGCGCCGCCGACGAGGATCGCATCGCGGAGATCATCGCCGATCGCCGCGAATACCGGCGCGGCGAATCGCCGCGATTGCACGTCCGCTTCACGGATGATCGCCAGACTCCGACTGCGGGCGATGGCGTCTCGCTGGTCGTCGAGCGGCAAGGGCAACGCGTGCAAACGTTGGCGCTCGCGTCAGGAGCGACGCCGGGCAGCTTCGAAGGCACGCTCCAACAACCGGCCGAAGGCAAGTATCGCGTCTGGCTCAGCGCGCCAGCGTCGCCCGGAAAACCGCCCAGCGTCGAGTTCCGCGTGACACCGCCGCCCGGTGAAACGGAGCGGATCGAAACCGATGTCGCCGAACTTCAGCGCGTCGCGACGCTGACCAAGGGAAAATTTTACACGCTGGCCAACGTCGAACAACTTTGGCGCGAACTCCCCAGCGGCCGTCAAATCCCCGTCGAGACGCTCCCGCCCGTCGTGCTCTGGAACCAATGGCCCGTGCTAGCGCTCGTGATCACGCTGCTGATCACCGAGTGGCTCCTGCGCAAGCGCAAAGGACTTTTGTAGCGCTCACGAAATGTTGTGTGTAGGCCATCATGTTGTGCGTGGGTCTCCCGACCCCGCACGCAAACCGACCGCAGGTCTCCCATTTATGTGCGTTGAGCTTGTGCTCAGGCGATGTCGCCTTTTGAGACCTTCGGTCTGCCCTAGGTGCGGGGTCGGGAGACCCGCGCACAACAAAGGACTGCTGTAGCGCGGCCGTACACTATCCCGCTTTGCGCGTTGCTGGCTGAATAAGATGCGCCCGCAGCGGAGCCGGAACGGCGACGGTCAGTAAGAGCGGGTCGTCGCGGAGGGTTTCGCAAACCTGGTCGAACTGCTCCAAGTGATGCAGCGCCAAATCGACGAACAGGTACTTCCGCCCACGAAGTTCGCACCCCCCGCCGCCGGAACCGCCGAGAAACTCCTGGCGAATCGTATAGCCAAGTCGCTGGCAGAGATCGAGCGCTTGATCAAGAAGTTCGACGGTGGAGGGCATGGGGAGAGTTTGAAGTTTTGGAGGAGTTTGAACTTTTCAGTGTTCAGTTTTCAGTAGGGAGAACTGGAAGCGCGAGTTCATCGGGAAAGCGAGTAGGGACTCCCAGATAACTGATGATTCTTGCGAAGCCTGCGCGGCCAAATACTGAAAACTGAACACTGAAAACTTCAAACTCGCCTTGAAGACCTCAACCTGCCGCGTAGCGGCGCGGATATTACCCGCTTGCCTTCCAGTTCCCTAGGCCGGCTCGACGATATGACCCGTATCGCTAAGTAACGGATAAATAATGAGTTAAGCGACGCAGGCCGGGTAAGCAGGCGGCGACGAGGCAATTCGGGCAAAGACGCAAAACTGCGGCAAGCGCGCGGGGGTGGGGGGAATGTCTGTAGGCGGCACGCACGACACCGACGATTTACAGCAGCAATGCGCGCTGTTGAAGGAACAACTTCAACACGCACAACGGCTGATCGCCGTCGGCGAATTGGTCAGCACGACCACGCACGAATTCAACAACGTGTTGATGACCATCATCAACTACGCCAAGCTCGGCCTGCGCCACAAGGATCAGGCGACCCGCGACCGCGCGTTCGACAAGATCCTGGCCGCCAGCAATCGCGCCGCGAAGATCACCAATGGCGTCTTGGGCATCGCGCGGAATCGCGCCGAGGCCTTCGTGCCCATCGAGCTGCCCAAGCTGATCGACGACGCGCTCGTGTTGATGGAGCGCGAGATGAACAAGTACCGCGTGACCGTTGAGACGAAATTCGAGGCGGCGCCCGAGGCCCTTTGCCGCCCGAGCCAGATTCAGCAAGTGCTGTTGAACCTGCTGACCAACGCCCGGCAGGCGATGCCGCAGGGGGGACGGATCATGATTCGCGTCGCGCCCGACGCGGAACACAACATGGTCGACCTCGTGGTCCGCGACAACGGCCGCGGCATCCCAGAGCAGGCGCTCCCTCGAATCTTCGACCGCTTCTTCAGCACCAAGAGCGGCCCGGACGCTTCGGGCAAGGGCGGCACCGGCCTCGGCCTTTCGGCCTGCCGGGATATCGTCGAAGAACACCACGGTCGTATCCGCGTGGAAAGCACCGTCGGCAAAGGGACGTCGTTTACGATCAAACTCCCCGTCGCCCCCCACCCGG
>JAWXBP010000011.1 GCA_034440135.1 Planctomycetia bacterium | reverse complement strand
TCCTCAGGCCGTAGCCGCTGGCCTCCAAAGCGCGACAGCAACGCCGCCACTTCGTTCAAGAACGCCCCTTGGCCGAACTTAAGCTCCGCCACGACGCGTTTCGCCATGTCGGGCGCAGGCACCAGTGCCCGGCGCAAGTCCTTCGGCAGCGACTTGATAAGCGCGACGATCTTGTCCGGCGCCAAGCCCGGCACGAGCCAACCAAGGCGATGCGGATCGATCTGCCCGACGGCCTCGCGCGGCACGGTCAGCGTGATCCCATCTTGCGCACTGCCCGGTTCGAGATGGTATTCCAGCGGTAGCGAAACACCATCGATCTCCAGCGAGGTGGGAAAATCGGCGTCGGCCACTTCCATCGCCGCGGGGCGCAGCAAGTCTTCTTTCGTCATCCACAGCAGCTTCGGCTGCGCGCGCTCCGCTTCACGCAGCCACTTGATAAAGCGTTGACCGTCCGTCACATCGGCGGGAATGCGATGGTCGTAATATTCGAATTGCTCCTCTTCGCTCTTCAGCAGATCGCGTTTGCGGAGTTTCGCTTGCTGCGCCTGAAGTTCTTCCAGCAGCACGCGGTTGTGGATGAGCGTCGGCGCCTGGGTTTCCCAGTCTCCTTCCACCAACGCTGAGCGAATGAACATCTCGCGGGACCAAGCGGCGTTCACGACCGAATACCGTGCCGAGCGCCGCGGCACGATCGGCAGCCCCCACAGCGTCACTTTCTCGTAGCACATCACCGCCCCGGATTCACGACTCCAATGCGGATCGTGATACGTGCGCGTGACCAGGTGCGCCGCCAGGGTTTCCAGCCACGTCGGATTGATCCGCGCCGCGCATCGCAAATAGCGGCGATTCGTCTCCACCAATTCCGCCGCGACGAGCCATTTCGGTTTCGACGCGCGCAAGCCGGAGCCGGGCCAAAGCTGAAACTTCACGCCGCCGGCCATCGTGAACTCGCCTTCATCAGCGCGAAAGCCAGAATTGGCGAGCAGACCCGATAGCAGCGAACGATGAATCGCCGCCGAGTCGTCGCGCCGCGGGCCGGATTTCATGCCCGCGTCGCCGGTCAGACGCAATAGCTGCTGATGCACGTCGATCCACTCGCGCATCCGGTTGTACGAGAGAAAGTTCGTGTGGCAAGCCTTCCGCAACTGCGATCCGGATAAAGTGTGCTTGAGTTGGTGAAAAAAGTCCCAGATCGCCAAATAGCTGAGAAAATCCGAATCGGCATTTGCGAACTTGGCATGCGCTTCGTCGGCCGACTGTTGCTTTTCCATCGGCCTTTCGCGGGGATCCTGCGTTTCCAGTGCTGCAGCAATCACCAGCAACTCGTTCAGACAACCTTCCGCGTGCCCGGCCACGATCATCCGCGCAATCCGCGGGTCCACCGGCAGCCGCGCCAACTGCCGTCCCAACGACGTCAATCGATTTTCGGCGTCGATCGCGCCTAGCTCGAACAACGTGTGATACCCGTCGCGCACTACGCCGACTTTCGGCGGATCGAGAAACGGAAACTCCTCGATGTCCCCCAGGTTCAACGCCAGCGTCTGCAGAATCACCGACGCCAGGTTGGTCCGCTGAATCTCCGGCGCCGTGAATTGTTCCCGAGACTGATAGTCCTCCTCGCTGAACAGGCGAATGCACACGCCCGGGCCGATGCGTCCGCAACGCCCTTTGCGTTGATCGGCCGAAGCCCGCGAAATAGGCTCGATCGGCAATCGCTGCATCCGGCTCCGCGGCGCGTAGCGGCTGATCCGCGCGACGCCGGGGTCGATCACATATCGCACGCCCGGCACGGTCAGCGACGATTCGGCCACATTCGTGGCGATCACAATCCGCCGGCCGGAATGCGGCTGGAAGACACGGTCCTGTTCCTTGCCGGACAGCCGAGCATAGAGCGGCAGGATCTCCGTGGTTTGTTTGCCGGCCGAGTGCAGCAACCGCCCGCGCAGAGCCTTGGCGATCTCGTGAATATCCCGCTCCGTCGGCATGAACAGCAGGATGTCGCCCGGCGGCAATTCCAGCAGTTCGTCCACGGCATCGAGCACCGCCCGCATCCAATCGGGATCGTCCTGGGCGTCGTCGTCGACCATGGGGCGGTAGCGCACGTCGACCGGATACGTGCGCCCGGACACTTCAACCACCGGCGCCGGCCCGCGCGACGAGGCGAAGTGCTCCGCGAACCGCGCGGTGTCGATGGTCGCTGAAGTAATGATCAACTTCAAATCGCGGCGCTTCGGCAACAAGCGATGCAAGCAGCCGAGCAGGAAGTCGATATTCAGCGAGCGTTCATGCGCCTCGTCGATGATCAGCGTGTCGTACTGTTCCAGGAACCGATCATGCTGCGACTCGGCCAGCAAGATGCCGTCGGTCATCAGCTTGATGTAGGTCTCCGGGCTCGTCGAATCGGTGAAGCGAATCTTGAAACCGACGTCGCGCCCCAGCGGGGAATTCAGCTCCTGGGCAATCCGCGAGGCCACGCTCCGCGCCGCGATCCGCCGCGGCTGCGTGTGCCCGATCCACCCTGCGACGCCGCGCCCCAACTCCAGGCAGATTTTCGGTAACTGCGTCGACTTCCCGGATCCGGTCTCGCCGCAGAGGATCACCACCTGATGCTCGCGAATCGCCGCGGCAATCTCCTCCCGCTTAGCCGAAATCGGCAACGCGTCGTCATACTGCACGCTCGGCACGCGCTCCGCCCGCGCCTGCCGCCGCGCAACCGAACGTTCCAAATCGGCCACCCATTTGGCGAGCCCGTCGTCGGCCCCTTCCCCACGCTTCGCGCGCTCGCGCAACGCTTCCCACCGCCGGCGCAGCCGAAACTGGTCAGCCAGCATGGCGTTGGCGATCTCGGCGGATCGGTCGGCGAGGGAGGACATGCGGTGATCTGGCGAGGAATTGCGCGCGAACCTGGAATCGAGTATTTTACTCAGATTGGTTCCGGGGCGAGGGGGCTCGCGCCATGGGGCCTCCCAGTCAATTCGAGCGAGGGCGAATTCGTGACCGACGACACACGCGACTCACCGCTCAGCCAGGGCCAGTCGCCAAGCGAGCCGGCCGGAGGCCCAGACACAACGAAAAAGCACAGCCTTACGGAACTTTGCGGATTGGGGGCCGAAGTCTGGCGTGGAATTGACGCGCAGGAGTATGTTCGGGAGGAACGCGCTTCATGGGACCGTGAATTAATCGTGGATCGCGAAACGGCGGTACCAGCAGAATCGGCCGAAAAACAATACATGGACTGTGATCGGCGCGACAAACAAAGCTTTCAATCAATCGTGGCTGAATCGCGTGAAAAGCGAAACTTGCTGGACGCGGACTCGCCGGTTCGAATCGCAATCGACGATCAACTCTTCGTGCAACTTGAAACGCTCATCGAAAACTTGAGTGTCGATGAGCTCCGTGCATACGCTCACTGGCCGCCCTACTTGCGCATTGGACACCTTGACGGTCCTATAATTCATATGCTTGATGACGACGTCCGCCGTGTGTTAGGGAAGACCGCGACAGCAAATCAGCAGGACGTTGTACGATTCCTCAGCGCACAAGACTCGCGTGGCTGGTACGCCGGACTCTTTGAAGTGTGGGTTAAGTCACGATTGATTGCTCAGGGCTACGACGTCTCGTTTGACGCCGTGTTGCCAAACGGTCGAAATACGGATGCCCTCATTGTCCTGAATGGCCGGCGTCTTCGCATCGAATGCACTGTCTTGACAGAGGACGACGAGTCGCGCGCCGTATTTGACCGATTCTTCCAGGAGAGTCAGAACAGTCCGCCAGCTGCGCTAATGCGTCCGGGCCCCTATTGTCCCCTTCATGCAAGGGGCCCAAGCCCTTACTACGACGCACGGCGATTCTATGCGAAGGCATTTGACAAAATTGCCGCCGGACTTAACCCCGATAAATCGCAGTTTGCCAAGGACGACGTGAATCTTCTTTTCGTGTCGTTTGCCGGCGCAGGTGTTTCAAGCTCATCGCCGGGGTATCAATGGGCGATTGATCATCTCACAATCTCTCCACCAGTCTCAAGCAATGCTGGCACTGAGTCGCTGATCCCAGACGTCTCACTTCGTGGCTGGCTGGATTTTGAGATGAATCGCCTTATCGAAGCCGACAATATGTCCACCGACAATTTTGCCGAACGATTCGAACGTCTAGTGGATATGCCACGTCGTGTTAGCGGCTTTGTTCTTTTTGAAAACTGCGCGTTGTTCAAGGCGAGGATGAATTACAACTCCCTCGACAGTTGTTCGATCACCCACGCCGAGATGGCCGAGCTTGAGAACGCATTTCGAGAGAGTCCTTCGTATTGCTAATCCTGTGAATTGCGGTTTCGAGCAAATGGTGCCGCAAGGCGGCTAACCAACCACATCCTTCAGCGCCTCCCCCAATCGCCCAAACCGGTACTCAAACCCAAGTTCCTGCCCCACCTTCGGCGCCACCCGTTGGGACGCCAGCAGCACGTCCGCCACTTCGCCGAATGCTAGGCGGACAGCGAACTCGGGAACCGGGAAGATCGCCGGGCGGTGCAGCGTGGCGGCGAGCGTCTTGGTGAACTCGCGGTTGGTCGCCGGTTCCGGCGCCACGCCGTTGATGGGGCCTTCGAGTTCCGCGTGTTCCGCCGCGAAGAGCAGCATGTTGACCAGGTCGTCGATGTGAATCCACGGCATCCATTGCTTGCCGTTTCCCAGCACGCCGCCGACGCCGAGTTTGAACGGCGTGAGCATCTTCTTGAGCGCCCCGCCGTTTTTGCCGAACACCACGCCAATCCGCACGGAGACCACCCGCATCCCCATGTCGCGCCCGCGCGCCGCCTCGTGCTCCCAGGACTTACAAACATCGGCCAGAAAGCCCGATCCGGCCGGTGAATTTTCGTCGAGCAACTCCTCGCCGCGGTCGCCGTAGTAGCCGACGGCCGACGCGCAAACCAGGGTCTTCGGACGCAGGCCCAGCGAGCCCACGGCGTCGATCAGGTTGCGCGTGGGATACACG
>JAWXBP010000010.1 GCA_034440135.1 Planctomycetia bacterium | reverse complement strand
TGAAGTATTTTGGCGAAAGCTGATTGCCCAACAGTCCCTTTCGCAGCTTTCGGTCGCCAAGCTGTGCGAGCATGCCGGCGTGTCTCCGGCGTCGTTCTACGCTTGGCGGCGACGGTTGAATTCTCTGGACGGCGCCGCGAAGCAGTCGTCGCTCGTGCCAGTTCGGGTTGTCGCGGACCAGCATGTCGGCAGTGGAGAGATCACGGTCGAACTCGCCGACATGCCAGCCCAATCGCCGGCGATTCGTGTCTGCATTCCGGCAGGCTGTGACGAAGTGTCGATCCGGCGCGTGCTGTGCGCAGTATTGAGCGCCCGCGCAGGAGGAAGTCCCTCGTGCTGAGTTTCTTACCGACGACTCGCGTGTATGCCTACTCAAAGCCGGCAGACATGCGAAAAAGCTTTTCGGGCTTGGTCGGAATCGTCGAGCAGGAGATCGGTAAGCAGGTCGAGGGGGGGGACTGTTTCTGTTCTTCAATCGCCGTCACAACTCCGTGAAGGTACTGTTCTTCACGGGAGATGGACTAGCGATCTTCTATCGACGTCTCGAACGCGGCACTTTCGAGTTGCCGCGGACCGCAGCCGATGCGAACACGGCCGGCGTCGAGATCAAACTGAGCGATTTGTCGCTGATTCTGTAAGGGATCGAGTTGGCGAGTGTGAAACGCCGCAAACGCTGGCACAGCGCGGCCGTTCCGGCCTGAGTTCATGCGGTCCAATGCGCCGCGCGAGAAATTATTTTCGCCGGTCGCGTAACTTTTTGCCCGCTTCGTACCTCTATTTCACATGGATCACGGACGGTTGAATCCTGATGACCTGCTTGCGACGCTTGCGGAGAAGGAGTCTCTCCTCTGCGAGAAGGATGGGGTGATTGCCTTGCAGCAGGAGCAGATTGCTGCGCAGCAAGTAGCCCTCGATCAGGCTCGCGAGCAACTGGCGCTGCTCAAGAAGGCTCTGTTCGGTCCGCGTCGCGAGCGCTACACGCCCTCGCCCGACCAGCAGCTTCTGTTTGGGGTGCTCCCCTTAGAAACAACGCCCTCGGAAGCGGAGACGGCCGAGTCTGCCGCAGTAGCCACCCCAGAGAATCCAACGCCCAAGCCCCCACGCAAGCCGCGCCGTAAGTTTGTCATTCCCGACTTTCTGCCGGTGCGCCGCGAAGATCATCCGCTTCCCGACGAGCAGCGGCCTTGCGGTTGTTGCGGCGGAGAGTGGGTCGTGATTGCCACGCGAGTTACCAAGCAGATCGAACTCGAACCGGCGCAAGCCTACGTCGTCGAACATGTGCGGTACACCTATGCTTGTTCCGGTTGCCGGGCCGGGGATCAAGTCGTCACGACGGCGAAACCGCCGGTTCCTATCGATAAAAGCCCGTTCGGCGCGAGCGTGTTGGCCTGGATCGTGTCGGCCAAGTTCGAGCGCCACTTGCCAACGTATCGCCATCAAGAGATGCTGATCGGTCCACTCGGAGTCTGGTTGTCGCGGCCCCTGTTGTGGAAACTGCTCGCGGGCACGGCACAGTGCCTCAAGCCAATTGTCTCGCTCGGGCTGGACGAGATTCTCAAGAGCTTCGTCGTGCAGGTCGACGAAACACCCGTGCGGTATCTCGGTGGCGTGCCTGGCAAATCATCGCAAGGGTACTTATTCGGCTACGCAGGTGACGCCGCACATCAATTCCTATACTACGACTTCCGGCCTACCCGCAGCCGCGAGGGTCCGCGAGAGGTGCTGGCAGATTTTCGCGGCGTCCTGCAGACCGACGGACATTCGGCTTACGAATCGCTGGTAAAGGAATTCTCGGAGCGGTTGATCCCGGCCGGCTGCTGGATGCACACGCGCCGCAAGTTCGACGAGGCCCTGGCCACGACCAGTCATCCGCTCGTCAACGAGACGCTGGCCCGAATCCAGTTGCTGTACGATATCGACGATCGGAGCAAGAGTCTTTCGTTCGACGAGCGCCGCACGCTACACCAACGCGAGTCGCGGTCAGTGGTCGATCGGCTGTTCGCCAGTTGGGACGACGCCTTGCCAACGTTGCGGCCCACGACGAAGCTGGCCGGGGCCATCACCTATGCCTTGAACCGCCGGGCGGACCTGACTCGGTTCTTCGACGAGGGACGAATTCAGCTCGATACGGGCCATCTGGAACGCTCGATCAGGCCGGTCGCCATTGGTCGGAAGAACTTTTTGTTTTTCGGAAGTCTGCGCGGCGGACAAACCGCGGCGGTGCTGTATTCGGTCGTGCAGAGTGCCAGGTTGTACCATCTCGACGTGACCGCCTACCTGACCGACATTCTGCGCGAGCTTCCGGCGATCAACCCCACGGACACCGGCGCCATCCGCCCGCTGCTGCCCGATCTTTGGGCCAAGGCGCACCCAGAACACATCCTCGCCTCGCGCGAAGCGGAACTTCAGGAAGCCACGGCCCGGCGCCGGCGTCGCCGCGCCCAACGCCGTCAGATGCTGTCGATCAGTTAACGCTTACCTATTACCCGATGCTGATGGGACTAGAACAGGAACGATGGATAATCGAAGTAAACGCACGAGCGGATTATCCCATGCTGTTCCCCAGTCGTTTTGTCTACGGTCGCGACGATCCGATGTTCGCCAAGCTGGGGAAATCGCGGTATCGCCCGCCCACTACCCCGGCGACCAGCGAAATGGCGCCGGCGCTGCGTCCAGTTCATCACGCAGCGCCACCCGTACCAGCAGGCCCAGCGCCGCGACATGCGCGACCAGCCCGCTGCCGCCGTGGCTCAATAGCGGCAACGACAAACCGGTGACCGGCGCCAGGCCAACGGTCATGGCCGTGTTG